>DASZCY010000070.1:0-6388 GCA_035942615.1 Solirubrobacteraceae bacterium
GCGTGGCCGGGCGCGTGCGCGCACGCCAGGCCAGCACCGCGCCGGCGCCCAGCGCCAGCGCCCAGGCCACGAAGGCGACGATCTGCACGACCGCCGTGGAGCCCTTGGCGTACTCGGAGATGAAGTGCTCGGCGGGGGGCAGGTCCCGCGCGCGCAACGGGTGCTGGACGGCGACCAGCACCACGAAGACGGCCAGGCCGCCGACGACCACCCGCCGTAGGGTCACCTCAGCGCTGTGGGGTCGCCGAGGACCAGCCGTCGCGGCGCGACAGGCGAATGAGCAGGACGACCGGGATCAGGCTGACCGCGACGATGAGCAGCGCGGGCAGGGCGGCGGTGTCGAAGCGCGAGTCCTTGGTGGCCTCCCATACGGTGATGGCCAGCGTGTCGCCGCCCAGCGGGCGCAGCAGCGCGGTGGCCGGCAGCTCCTTCATCACCTCGACGACCACCAGCAGCGCCGCGGTGAGGATGCCCGGCCACAGCAGCGGCAGGTGCACGTCGGCCAGCACGCGCGCGCGGTCGGCGCCCAGTGCGCGCGCGGCGTCGTCCAGGCTGGGGCTGATGCGCCCCATGCGCGATTCCATGGCAAAGAAGGCCAGCGCGTGGAAGCGCACGACATAGGCGATGACCAGCCCGAGGATGGTGCCCGTGAACAGCAGCCCGAGGTCCAGTCCCAGCAGTCCGCCCAGGGCGTCGCCCAGGCGACGATCCACCCACACCAGCGGCACGTAGACCGCCACGGCGATCACGGTGCCCGGCACCGCGTAGCCCACGGCGGCCAGACGGGCGGCGATGCGCCCCGGACGGGAGGGTTGGGCACGCTGGCCGTAGGCCACCACCGTCGAGGTCAACACCGCGATGACGGCGGCCACCGCCGCCAGCAGCAGCGTGTTGAGGGCCGCGCCGGCCAGCTCGGGTCCCAAGGTCCCCTCGACGATGGTCTCCAGCGCCCAGGCGCCCAGCTGCACCACCGGCACGAGGAACACGACGCCCAGCAGCAGGCAGGGCAGCGCGGAGGCCAGGGCGGCGCGCCAGCCGCGCAGGCGCAGCGGGACCGCGGCGTCGCCGCGCGCGAGCGCCTGGTGGTAGCGCGCGCGGCCGCGCAGCAGTCGCTCGAGGGCGACCATGGTCAGCGCCAGGCCGACGAGCACGGTGGCCAGCTGCAGCGCGGCGGCCTGGTCGAAGGCGCCGTACCAGACGCGGTAGATCGCCGAGGTCAGCGCCGGGACGCCGAGCAGGTTGACCGCGCCGAAGTCCGCCAGCGCCTCCATGATCGCCAGCGCGGCGCCGGCGGCCAGGGCGGGGCGGGCCAGGGGCAGGGCGACGCGGCGCACCGCCTGGCCATAGGTGCGCCCCAGGCTGCGCGCCGCCTCCATGCTCTGGCGTGACTGGCCCAGAAACGCGCTGCGCCCCAGCACGTAGACGTAGGGGTAGAGCACCGCGGTGAGCACGCCGATGGCCCCCGCGGGCCCGCGCAGGCCGGGCAGCGACAGCCCGCCGGCGAACAGGCTGGTCTGCAGCGGGCTGGCGAACCCGTACTGGCCCAGTAGCACGAAGACCAGCACGTAGGCGGGCATGGCCATGGGCAGCACGAGCGCCCAGTCCAGCCAGCGCCGGCCGGGGAAGTCATAGAAGGAGACCAGCACCGCCAGGCCGCCGCCCAGCGCCAGCGTGCCGGCGCCCACCCCCACGGCCAGCAGCAGGCTGTTGGCCAGCGCCTCCGGCAGCAGCGTCGCAGCGATCTGGTCGAACACCTCGCCCGCGAGGATGAAGCTGGCGGGCAGGGCGGCCAGTGGGCCGGCCACCGCGAGGGCGACGAGGACGCCCAGCGCGGCCCAGCCGGGGACGCGCGGCCAGCGACGGGTCGCGGACCGCCCCGCGGCGGGGCGGGCTACCTCCAACCGACCTCCAGCATCAGCGCGACGGCCTCGTCGAGCAGCGGCCCGGCCTGCTCCACGGCGATGGGGTCGAGCTTGACGGCTGCCCAGTCCCGGAGGTGCGCAGCGGGCGGAACCTCGGGGTTGGCGGCGAACTCGCTGCGCTCGGTGATCTGGCGCTGCGCGTCGACGGCGGTGAGGTGCTCCATCAGCCGCACCGCGTTGGCGTCGGTGTTCGACCAGCGCACCAGGCCGACGCCCGAGACGTTGGCGTGCGCGCCGCGACCATCCTGGTCGGGCCAGGCGGGGCGCACGGCGAAGCGAGGGTTCTCCTTCAGCGCGCGGCCCAGGTAGTAGTGGTTGCTCAGCCCGACCTTGCAGTCGCCGGCGGCCACGACGCCGAGCAGGTCGGCGTCGGAGCCGAGGATCTCGGGGTCGTTGGCCATCCACGAGCGCAGCAGCGCGCGCGTGACCTCCATCCCGCGCTTGGCGATCATGTCGGCCACCAGCGACTGGTTGTACTCGCTGGTGGAGGTGCGCAGACAGGTGCGCCCCCGGAAGCGCGGATCGCCCAGCGCCTCGTAACCGGTCACCGCGCCTCCGGGCAGATCGGTGGAGACCACGGGTGTGCGGATGCGGGTGCTCAGCGCCCACCAAGCGCCCTGGGGGTCGTGCAGCCGCGCGGGGATGTTGGCCTGCAGGGTGGGGGTGGACACGTTCTGGAGCAGGCCGGCTTCCTCCGCGCGCCAGAGGTTGGCCAGGTCGGTGGTCACCAGCAGGTCGGCGGGGGTGTCCTCGCCCTCGCGGCGCAGGCGCTCGAACAGCTCGGGGGCGGTCCCCCCGCGCAGCTCGACCTGGATCCCCGTCTTCTTCTCGAAGTCCACGAAGGCATCTTCATCCCCGTAGTGCGAGCGTCCGTTGTAGACGACCACGCGCGCAGCGGGATCGCCGCCTTCGGGGACCTCGCCGGCGGCGAGGCTCGCGTCGCCGTTGCCGCCCCCCGAGGCGGCCAGCGCGCCGCCCAGCGCCAGGACGACGAGCGCCACGGCGCCAAGGGCGATGGGCCAGCGCCGGCGGATCAGGCTCGCGAGCATGGGGTCGACCTCCGGTGGCAGGGCTTTGCGGTGGGCGGCGGCCCTCCGGCGGCTAAGTTCTGCGCGCCGGGCCCCGCGGTGTCTTAGGGTAACCGAATGCACGCGAGACCACCTGCGATCCACGCGACCGGCGTGGAAAAGGCCTTCGGTGCCGCGCGCGCGGTGGCGGGAGCGAGCCTGCGGGTCGAGCACGGGCAGCTCGTCGCGCTGCTGGGCCCCAGTGGCTCGGGCAAGACCACCCTGCTGCGCACCATCGCCGGCTTCGAGAGCCCCGATGCGGGCACGGTGCACATCGGCGGGCGTCACGTGGCGGGCCACGGCGCCTGGGAGGAGCCCGACCGCCGGCGCGTCGGGATGGTCTTCCAGGACGGCGCCCTGTTCCCGCACCTGTCGGTGGCCGCCAACGTGGGCTTCGGCGGTCCGCGGGCAGGCCGCGTGGAGGAATGCCTGGCGCTGGTCGGCCTGGGCGACCGCGCCGGGGACTACCCGCACGAGCTGTCGGGCGGCGAGCGCCAGCGCATCGCGCTGGCGCGCGCGCTGGCGCCCGAGCCCGAGGTGGTGCTCCTCGACGAGCCGTTCACCTCGCTGGACGCCGCGCTGCGCGAAGAGCTGCGCGAGGAGGTCGCCACGATCCTGCGCCAGGCGGGCGCCAGCGCCCTGCTGGTCACCCACGACCAGGAGGAGGCGCTGTCGCTGGCCGACATCGTCGCGGTCATGCGCGACGGGCGCATCGAGCAGGCGGGTACTCCGGAGGAGGTCTACGGGCGGCCGACCTCGCGCTGGGTCGCCGAGTTCCTAGGCGACGCCGACGTGGTCCCGGGCACGGCGACCGACGGCGTGGTCGACTGCGAGCTGGGGCGCTTTCCCGCCGATCGGACGCTGCAGGGGACCGTCGAGGTGGTGCTGCGCCCGGAGTCGGTGGCGATCGGCGCCGGGGGCGGGCCGGCCGACGCGGCGCACGCGCTGGTGGCCGGGCGCTCCTTTTACGGCCACGACCAGCTCGTGCGCCTCGAGCTGGCCAGCGGCCTGCGCCTGCGCAGTCGCAGCCTGGGCTTCCCGGCCTGGCACGCCGGCGACCGCGTGCGGGTGTGGGTCGATGGACCCGTCAACGTGCTCGCGCGCGAGCGCTGACCGTCGGGGCGCTACCCCAAGGGTTCCTGCCGTCCTCTAGGCCCGAGCGATCCCCACCGGGCAGCTCACCCCGGTCCCGCCCAGGCCGCAGTAGCCGCCGGGCACCTTGTGCAGGTACTGCTGGTGATAGCCCTCCGCGTAGAAGAACTCCGGCGCCGGGAGGATCTCCGTGGTGATCGGGCCGTGGCCGTCGGCGGTCAGGGCCTGCCCGTAGCGTTCGCGCGAGCGCTCGGCCGCCTGGGCCTGCGCGTCGGAGAACGTGTAGATGCCCGAGCGATACTGCGTGCCCACGTCGTTGCCCTGGCGCATGCCCTGGGTGGGGTCGTGACTCTCCCAGAAGGTGCGCAGCAGCTCCTCGTAGGAGATCTCGGTCGGGCGGAAGACGGCCAGTACGACCTCGTTGTGGCCGGTGCGCCCCGAGCACACCTCCTCGTAGGTGGGGTTGGGCGTGTAGCCGGCGGCGTAGCCCACCGCGGTGGTGAACATCCCGGGCAGACGCCAGAAGGCGCGCTCGGCGCCCCAGAAGCAGCCCATGCCGAAGACGGCACGCTCGGTGTCCTCGGGGAAGGGCGGACGCAGCGGCGCGTCCAGCACGGCGTGGCGGGCGGGAAGGCGCATGGGCTCGGCGCGCCCCGGCAGCGCATCCTCGCGGGCGGGCATGGTCGTCTTGTGCCGCATCAGGAAGTTGAGCATCGGCGCCTCCGGTCGAACGACCCTGCACGGTAGCGCCGCCGGGGGGGTTTCCGAGCCGGTTGGCCGGCCTCGGGCGCAGGCGGCGCGACCCAGCGCGCATCAGGGCAGCAGGGCGGGGGGCAGCGGCGCGCCGACCTGTGCCGCGAAGTCCTCCAGCTGCGCGCGCGCCACCACGGGCACGCCGAGGCGCGCGGCGACGACCTCCACCGCCCCACGGCGCGACGCCTCGCCGTCGCCGGGGGTCACCAGGCCCTCCACCCGCGCCCGCTCGGCGCGGAGCCCGTCGGCGTGGGCCTCCAGGCGCCCCCAGCACGCCACGACGCCCTCGACCCACTCGAACTCGCCGAACCAGGAGCGCACGCCCGGCCGGTGGTAGGCGTAGATGCCGCACTTGCACTCGGGATCGGGCGAGGCATGGGGCGCGGACAGCCACCCGCGCCCGAAGGTCAGGCGCCGGTTGGCCGGATAGCAGGAGGCCTGCATCGTCCGCCCCTCCCAGCGCACCGGGATGTGCGGGCTGAGCAGGCGGCGGTCGACGATGCGCCAGGCCCGGAACCCCACGACCGGGGCCAGCAGGTCTGGAACGGCGCTCACCCGCGTGCCGGCGCCTCACGCTCGACCGGCGTGGGTGCGCAGGGGGGCGCCGGGGCACGCTCGCCCGGCGCAACGGGCTCGGGCGGTGGCGCCGGCGCGCGTGCGGGCAGGGGCAGCGGCTCGACGACGATGGTGCGCGAGCGACCCGGGAGGGTCATGGCCCCAGCATACCCCGGCCCATCCGGTTCGCTCGCTAGTGTCGGACCATGCGCAAGTTCCTCCCGGCGGCGCTGCCCGCCCTGCTGGCCGCAGCCGTGCTGGTCGGGTGCGGCGAAGACGCGGCCGCCGCCAACCGGTACGTCCAGGACGTCAACCAGGCTCAGCAGCGCTTTGCCGCCAGCCTGCAGCAGCTCACGGGTCGGATCACGTCCGAGAGCACGCGGGCGTCTGACCAGAGGACGCTCAAGCAGGTCGAGCAGCTGATCGACGAGGCGGTGGGCGACCTGCGCGACATCGAGCCTCCGGACGAGGTGCGTGGCCAGCACCAAGCCTTCATCGATCTCTTCCAGTCCTACAGCAAGGAGCTCGATCCGCTGGCCGAGTCGCTCGACGCCGACCCGGGCCAGCAGCTGCGCGCCAACCGGCGCTACGTCGAGGCCTCCAACCGCTTCGCCGGGCGCGTCGACCGGATCATCGAGCAGATCAATCAGCGCCTGGATTCGTAGCGGGGCGAGCGCCGCGGTGTCGCCCTTCTGGCTCTGGATGCAGGTGTTGATCGTGGTCTTCGTGGTGGCCGGCATGGTCATCGCGGCGATCCGCCTGCTGTAGCCCGCGGCACCTCCCCCAACCCTGCCTATGATCCGCCGCGTTCGGCTGAGGACCTGCGAGGGACAGCATGTGGGGATCGATCGTGGTGGGTACCGATGGCTCGGAGACGGCCACCCAGGCCGTTCGCCAGGCCATCGATCTGGCCCGGGCGCTGGAGGGTCGGGTGGAGCTGGTCAGCGCCTATGAGCCGGTCAGCAGTCAGCGCCTGCGCGAGCAGGCTCAGCAGATGCC
>DASZCY010000071.1:0-21686 GCA_035942615.1 Solirubrobacteraceae bacterium
GCGCGCAGGCCCGTGCCAAGTCCAACGGGAAGGTCCGCTTCGGATAGCGCGTCGCCGGCCCCGGGGAACGGAGCCGGGGACGGTAGCGGCGGCGACTGCCTCAGCGAGCGCCGGGCTCGCGGCGCATGTACCAGTTGGGCACCCCCAGGACGTCGCCCTGGTGCACGACGGTGAAGCCGGCACGCTGGTAGAAGCGCACGTTGGCCGGCTTGTCGGTCTCCAGGTAGGAGACCTGGTCGGCCGCGTCGACGCGCCGGCATACTCGGCCAGCAGCACGAACCCGATCCCCTGTCCCTGGAGGGAGCGGTCGACGGCCAGTGGCCCGAGGTGCGAGTGCGCTTCGTCGGGGTCGTGACGTGCCCACTCCGCCAGCCAGCGCCCGGTGCGCGCGATGGTGCGCGGGCCGAAGCGTGCCATGGTCGGGGCCATGCGCAGGCGCTGGCCGGCGCTCGGCTGGCACGTCCCGGGCGGGGCGACGCCCGTGACCGCGACGGGCACGCCGTCCCGGCGCAGCCCGAAGGGCGTCTGATGGACGAAGGCGGCCCGCACGAGGCGCTCCCGGCGTTGGGAGTCGGGGCCGTAGGCGGCGATGTGCACGGGGTTGTCCCGCATGCCGCGGGCGAGCAGGTCGACGGCCTCCGGCAGGTCGGCGGCGTTGAGGTCGACCACCTCCAGGGCGTCGAGCGCAGGAGTGGTGGCGGGGTTCGTGGCGGGGACGGACATGGTGTGTGCTCCTCTCGGGGTTACGCCGTCGCGGCTGCGGCGGCGTCGTCGGCGGACGGGGGCAATGGTGTGGCCGACGAGCCGCGCGACGGCGGCCAGCGGCGCGATCGTGAGTCGCTGGACCCACGCGGGCGGAGAACTGGGGCGCGTGGCGTGGCCAAAGCGGTGGGCGACGAGCCCTAGGTCCAGCGGGCGCAGCTTCCCGTCCGGGCCCGACGCGTCCTGCGCGCGCGAGCGCATAGATCGTCTCGATCAGGTCCTCGAAGTCCAGCCGGGGGGTCCATCTCGGTCACAAGGCGCAGGGGGCCCGTGCCCTGGTTGGCCCAGCGGTGGGGGACACCCGCGGGCACGGTGGCGCGCTCGCCGGCGTGCAGGACGGTGCGCCCGCCATCGACCTCCAGCGTGAGCTCGCCCTCCAGCAGCTCGAAGCGCTCCTCGCTGCGCGGGTGCACGTGCTCGAGGGCCACGCCCCCGCCCGGGCGCACCGTCAGCTCGGCGCGCGTCAGGCGTCCGTCCGTCTGCTCGGCGGTGAGCAGCCAGCGGCAGCGCTCGCCGCTGACGGGGTTCTCGATGGTCTGTCCTGCTCTGGCCATGGTCGGCCTCCTCGCTCGGTGTCGCCCACAGGCCCCCGTCCAGTGGGCCGGGCGACCATCGGGGGGACCCCTGAACGTCCCCTGATCCCTCGCCGGGCGGGGTCGGCCGGCGTATGCTCGCGCGAGCATGGAGCTGCACGGACGCGAGAGGGAGCTCGCCGCCCTGGCCGACGCGGTGGCGGGCGCGCGGGGCGGCGCGAGCCGCGCGCTGGCCGTGCTCGGGGAGGCCGGGATGGGCAAGACCGCGCTGCTCGCCGCCGCGCGGGAACGGGCGGCGGCCGCGGAGATGCTCGTCCTCGAGGGCGCCGCGGCCGAGCACGAAAGCGCGATGTGCCCTTCAGCCTGGTCGTGGACGCGCTCGATGATCACGTGGGCGGCCTGCACCCCCGCCGGGTGGAGACGGTCGGACCTCAGCTCGCGGCGGTGCTGCCGTCCCTGGCCGCGCGGGCGCAGGCCGGTTGGCCGCCCGTGGAAACGACGCCCGCCGAGCGCTTCCGCCTGCACCGCGCGCTGCGTTCGCTGCTCGAGCTGCTGGCGCGCGAGCGCCCGGTCGCCCTCATCTTGGACGACCTGCACTGGGCCGACGCGGCCTCGACGGAGTTCGTGCTCCACCTCCTGCGCCGCTCCCCGCGAGGCGCCCACCTGCTCCTCCTGGCCCTGCGCCCGACCGCCGCGGCCCCCGCACTCGTGGAGGCCGGTCGGACGGCGCCCGGTTGGACGCAGCTGACCCTCGAGCCGGTGGCCCGAGAGGCGGCGCTCGCCGTGCTTGGGGACGTGGGCGATGAGGCCGCGCGTGAGCGGATCGCTGCGATGGCCGAGGGCAATCCCCTCTTTCTGCGCGAGCTCGCGCGCGTCGCCCGCGACCCGGCCGGCGGCCTGCCGGGCAGCATCGTCGCCGCGGTACGCCTGGAGGCCGGCGCGCTACCGCCCGCGTCTCGGACGCTGCTGGAAGGTGCGGCGGTGGCCGGCGACCCCTTCGACCCGCCGCTGGCGGCGGCCGCCGCCGGCCTCGAGGCCAGGGACATCAGCGGCCCGCTGGACCGGCTCGTCGCCGCCGATCTCCTTCACACGGTGGGGGACGGGCCCACCTTCCGCTTCCGCCATCCGCTGGTGCGCCGCGCCGTCTACGAGGCCGCCGGCCTGGCGGCTGGGCGCTCACGAGCGCACGGCGACGCTGCTGGCCGCACGCGGTGCACCGGACACGGTGCGCGCCCATCATGTCGAGCGCTGCGCCGCGCCGGGGGACGAGGCCGCGGTGGCCCTGCTCACGCGGGCCGCGGCGGGCAGCCGCCACACCGCGCCGGCGGTGGCCGCGCGCTGGTACGCGGCCGCGCTCGCGCTGCTGCCGGCCGATGCGGGCCCCCGACGCGTCGCCCTGCTGGGTCCGATGGCCCTGGCCCAGGCCGACGCCGGACAGCTCGCGGCCAGCCGCAACACGTTGCTCGAGGCGCTGGCCGCGCTCCCCGACGCGCCGACGCCACAGCGGTGGGGGCTGGTGGCCGGGTGTGCGATGGTCGAGTTTCAGCTCGGGCGCCACCTCGATGCGCGCCGGCGTCTGCTGGCTGCCCACGAGCAGGCGTCCACCGAGCACCGGGCGGGTTTCGCGCTGGGGCTCGCCGCGGGCGCCTTCTGGAGCGGCGAGCCGGCCGAACAGCGCGCGTGGGCCCGCCGGGCGCTCGACGACGCGCCGCCCGGGGAGCCGGCGCTCGCGGTGGGCGCCGAGGCGCTCCTGGGTCTGGGAGCACTGTGGGCAGGCGACGCATCGGCAGCGCGCTCGGCGCTGGACGCCGCCGGTGTCGCCTTCGTCGCCCTCGGCGACGGCGAGCTGGCCGGACGGCTGGACGCGGCGATGTACGTGGCCCTCGCCCAGGTGA
Organism: Solirubrobacteraceae bacterium; assembly: GCA_035942615.1. GTDB lineage: Bacteria > Actinomycetota > Thermoleophilia > Solirubrobacterales > Solirubrobacteraceae > Siliceabacter. The sequence goes on from DASZCY010000071.1 coordinate 3,191, forward strand.
TGAGCGACAGCTTCAGCGAGGCGGTCGCCACCGGCTCGCGCGCAGTGGAGCTGGCACGGCGCACCGGGCAGGGCACGCTGGTCGTGCCGCTCGAGAACACGCTGGCCATGGCCTTTCGGTGCCTGGGCGATCTCGAGGCCACCCGCCTTCACGGCGAGGCCGCCGAAGAGACTGCGCGCCTGCGTGGGACGGGAAACCAGCTCCAGTTCGCGCTGTGGCTGCGGGCCACCCACCATCAGGAGAGGGGAGAGTGGGAGCAGGCCGAGGCCGCGCCGCAGAATGCGCCCGGATCCTCGACGAGCTGGAGCCCAGCAAGCTGACCTCGAGCGGCGCCTGCAGCCTGGCTGCGCTGTATGCCGAGCGCGATCCCGAGCGCTGCTGCGCGACATGGTGGCGGCGGGCGGGCCGCTGCTGGAGCACGCCAACCCCACGTGGGCACCGTGGCAGCTGCTGACGCTGGTGCGTGCAGCAGTGACCGTCGGCCGGTTGGAGGATGCGCAGCGATGGGCGGAGGCGGCGGCGCAGCGCGCTCGGACGCTGGGCTTGGCCAGCGCCCAAGCGCGCGCGAGCTGCGCGGCGGCGGAGGTGGACCTGGCTCACGGCGATGCGAAGAGGGCGGCCACGGCGGCGCTGGAGGCCGTCGAGCACGCACGGCGCGCCGGCTCGCGCCTGGACGAGCTGTCCGCCCTCCTGCTCGCCGGGCGGGCGCTGACCACGGCCGGCGACCGCGACGCGGCGATCGGCCTCCTGCGCGAGACCGCCGCACAGGCCACGCGCGGTGGCGCGCTGCGCACGCGCGATCAGGCCGCGCGTGAGCTGCGCCGCCTGGGCAGCTCCCTGGGCGCGCGCGCACGCCGGGCGGGCGCCGGCGGAACCCGCGACCTGACCCAGCGCGAGCACGAGGTGGCCGGGATGGTGGCGGCGGGCCATGCCAACAAGCAGATCGCCGCGGCGCTGTTCCTGTCCGAGAAGACGGTCGAGCACCACCTTTCGCGCGCCTACGAGAAGCTCGGCGTGCGCTCCCGCGCCGCCGTGGCTCACGCGCTCGCGGAGACCGGGGCGCCGACGCCCTAGCGAGCGTCGTCGGAGAAGCTCAGCTTGCCCAGGGCGACGATCGAGCAGCGACCCGCCGGCGGGCCGGCGGCGCAGGGCGTGGCCCCCGGCTCGGCGGCCACGGTCGCCGCGAAGCGCCCGTCGTCGAGCGCGAGGGCGACGAGGCCGCCGTCGAGCGCCAGGGCGGCCAGCGCATTGTCGCGGGTGGAGATGCGGTGGCGCAGCACCCGGTCGGTGCTCTGCGTGCCGCGCACGCGACGCGACCCCGCGTAGACGCGCCCGCGCTCGGCGACCGGGCTGAACAGGTTGGCCGGCGCCGAGCGCGACCCGATGCGGTCGATCAGGCGGTGGTCGCCGCCCACGGTGTCCAGGCGCAGCTCGCTGCGCAGGCGGTCGCGCTCGCGCCACTCCCAGGTGAAGGCCAGCCGGCGGCCGTAGAGGTCGAGGCCTGTCGGGCCGGGCAGCCCGTCCTGGCCCCGCCCGCCGGCGGGCTGGCGCTCCGAGCGCCCGCCGTCCAGCGAACGCACATAGAGATAGGGCAGGTCGCCACGACGACCTCCGCGCCGCTCGTAGACGCGGGCGAAGGCCACCGAGTCCTTCCAGATCGAGGGCAGAAACTCGGAGGCCTCCTTCGTCGACGCCCGCGCGAGACGCCTCTCCTCGCCGCCCGGGGCGAGATCGAGACGAAAGACGTCGCAGCCCCGCCCGCGCGCATACTCGATGGCGCCGCCCCCACCGTCCTCGAGGGACTCCCGTGCACAGCGCGAGTAGACGGCCACCACGCCACCGTCCTCGCCGGGCCCGAGGTCGAGGTCGAAGGGCACCGGGCGGGGGGCGATCGCCGCCGGCTGCGGCGTGCCCCCGCCGCGCTGGACGATGAGCCGCCAAGCCTTGACCGCTGGGTCGAAGGCGCTCCAGGCCAGCACGCCGCCGAAGGCGTCGAGCCCCACGCCCCCGGCGTCCTGGGCCACCGGCCGCTCGGGCTGGTTGGAGGGTGGGGGCTGCGCAGGGGCGCTGGCCGGCGGAACCACCCGCAGGACGCGGTCGTCGCCGTTGGCCGTCAGCAGGTACAGCGCGCCGTCGGGCCCCTCGACCACGTCGCGGATGCGCCCGAAGCGCCCGCGGAACAGCTCCTCGTCGATGAGCACTCGCCGCCCGTCGAAGCGCAGGCGCTGCACGCGCTGGCCGGCCAGGCCCCCGACGAGGAAGTCGCCGCTCCACGTCGAGCCCGGCTGGCGCACGAAGGTGGCGCCTGAGGGGGCCAGCGATGGCGTGTAGGTCACCAGCGGGTCCTGGAAGCCCTCGGCGTGATCGGGCCCGACCTGGCTGGGCCAGCCGAAGTTGCCGCCGGGCACGATGAGGTTGATCTCGTCGTCGTCGGCGGGACCGTGCTCGGTGGCGTAGAGGCGGTTCGTCCCGGGCTCGAAATCCAGCCCCTGAGGGTTGCGGTGGCCCAGGGAGACCTGCTCAAGGCCCTCGCCACCGCCGCGGTAGCCGGCGGGGGGCAGGCGCAGGACCTTCCCGGCGCGGCTCGAGCGATCCTGGGCCAGGGCGGGCTGGCCGGCGTCGCCGGTGGTGATGTAGAGGAAGCCGTCGGGCCCGAAGCGCAGGCGCCCACCGTCGTGGATGCTCGACGCGGGGATGTCGCCGACCACGATCTGCTCGTCGGTCAGCCGTTCGCCGGACCACGTGTAGCGCAGCACCTGGTTGCCGGCCTGGTCGGGCAGGGTGCGGTAGAGGTAGACGAGGGCGTTCTCGGTGAACCTCGGGTCGAGCGCCAGGCCGAGGGTGCCGCCCTCGCCGCCGCCCACGTCCTTGGTCAGCGCCGTCGCGGTGATCTCGCCCCGCGCGTTGAGCACGCGCACCCGCCCGGGACGCTCGGTGACCAGCGCGCCGCCGCCGGGCAGGAAGACTAGCTCCCAGGGCTGCACCAGCCCGGAGGTGTAGGCCGAGACCTCCGGCTCGCCCTGGGTGCGCACGGGCTCCTGCGCACCGGCGGAGGCGGCCGGGCTCAGCGCGAGGGCGCCGGCGAGGAGGAGGGCGGCGAGGGCGGGACGGGCGCTGCGGGCGGGACGGGCGATGGCGGCAGGGTAGACCGACCCCGGCCGGGAAGGCGCCGCTCGGCGCCAGGTAGGAGCCGGTGAGGATCAGCACGAGGCCGAGCGCACCGCCCGCGGTGAGCGGCTCGCCCAGCAGCACCACCCCGTAGGCCACCGCGAAGACGGGCGCGAGGTAGGTGACGACGAGGGCGCGTCCGGGTCCCACCTGGGCGATCAGCGTGTAGTAGATGAGAAAGGCGACCCCGGTGCCCCCGGACCGAGGCCGACCATGGCCGCCACCGTACCCGCCCCGGGCGCGGCCGGGGGGCGAGGGCCAGCAGCGGCGCGGTCATCGCGGCAGAGAGCGCCAGCGTCCACGCCGCGACGCCGACGGCCGGCATGCCGCGCAGGCGGTGCTTGAGGAACAGTCCGCCGGCCGCATAGCCCAGCCCGGCCAGCAGCACGGCGCCGCCCCCCAGCAGCGCCGCCGCCGTTCCCGTCAGGTCGACGCCGAACAGCAGCGCGATCCCCGCGAAGCCGATCGCGACGCCGGCCAGCCCCCAGCCGCGCAGACGCTCCTCCTGGTCGACCCACAGCGCCAGCAGGGCGCCGAAGATCGGGGGCAGGAGACCAGGATGCCGGTCAGCGACAAGGAGATGCGCTCCTCGCCCCAGGAGATGGCCAGAAAGGGCGCGGCGACCTGCAGGACGGCCAGCACGACCAACGCCCCGAGCCGCTCGCGCGGCATCGCGAGCGCGCCGCGGGCCAGCGCGATGGGCACCAGCACCAGCGCTCCCAGTGCCGTGCGCGCCACCACCACGCCGGCCGGCCCCAACTCGGGCAGCGAGACCTTGATGAACAGGTAGGAGGCGCCCCACAGCGAGGCGAGCGCCCAGAGCATGATCCACGCGCGGCGGCCCACCCTCCGAGCCTACGGACGTGCGGACAACCTCATGCGAGAAGCCCTCCTGGGGCGGCGGGCTCTCCCGACCCGTGGAGAAGAGCACGTACACGTCGATTCTGGTAGTCACTGGGCGTGGGGCTGAGTTCTGAGATCAGCGCCCAGGTCGCCGAGCGCCTGGAGGAGCTCTACGAGCGCCATCGTCGGGTCGACGAGGCCCGTCTCGATCGCTTCTACGAGTCGGGACGGGGCTACTACGCGCCGCAGGAGGCGGGCGTCGAACGTGACCGGTTCGCGATCTGCCTGGCCACGGTGGACGGGACGCTGTACCGGGCCGGTGACCACGCGTGGCCCTTTCCGTTGCATTCGATCTCCAAGGTGTTCGCCTACGCGCTCGCGTTGGCCGACCACCGGCGCGAGGACATCCTGGCGCGGGTGGGCGTCGAGCCCAGCGGCGACGCCTTCAACTCGATCGTCTTCGACGAGCGCCATCGCCGCCCCCACAACCCGATGGTCAACGCGGGGGCGCTGGTGACCACCGACCTGGTGCGCGGGACCGGCGCGGAGAGGAAGATCGAGCGGATCCTCGGCGTCCTGAGGACCTGCGCGGGCGACCACCACCTCGAGGTCGACAAGCGCACCTTCGCCAGGGAGCTTCGCGGCGCGGATCGCAATCGGGGCACGGCGTATCTCATGCGCGCCGACGGGATGCTGAAGGGCGATGTCGAGGAGCTGCTCGCACTCTACCTGCGCCAGTGCTCCGTGCACGTGACCTGCGCACAACTCGCGGTCATGGCTGCCACCCTGGCCAACGGGTGCGTCAACCCGTTGACCGGGGAGCGCGCGCTGCCGCGCAACCGGGTCCGCGATCTCTTGAGCGTCATGTACACCTCGGGGATGTACGACGCCGCGGGGACGTGGGCCTATGAGGTCGGCGTGCCGGCCAAGAGCGGGGTCAGCGGGGCCATCCTGGCCGTCGTCCCGGGCAAGATGGGCATCGGCGTCTACTCGCCTGGCCTCGACGCCTTCGGCAACAGCGTCCGTGGCGTGAGCGTCTGCAAGGAGCTCACCACACGCCTGGGCCTTCACGTCTTTGCCACGGAGGACGAGGACGCTGTGCTGGGCGGCGCCGCACCGGTGTCCGAGGAGACAACTGGAATCTGACTTGTGCAGGTCGTGCCGCGCAGGCTGCGCGGGCTGAGCGTTCGCCGGATCAGCCGTCGCCCGGCGCGCTGGCGACCGGCGGCTTGCTTGTCTCGCTTGGAGCTGTGTGGAGCCGGCCTGAGTGCTCTCGGACGAAGCCGCCGGTGATGACGCCAGCCGCCGCGATGGGAGTGGCCAGCGCCGCTCCGATGATGCCTGCGAGCAGGCCGCCGATCGTGACCGCGAGCAAGACGACCATGGGATGCAGGGGTAGGGCGCCGTGTGGGCGCCAACGCGGAGACGATCTATGCCTTCCGGTGCGAGGTACCGGTCGCGGCCCCGCGGGTGCTCAGGGCGTGATGAGCCCGCGTCGGATGGCATAGCGCGTCAGCTGCACGCGGTCGCGCATCCCCAGCTTTTCCATGATGTTGGCCCGGTGGCGCTCGACGGTCTTTACGCTGATCACCAGCGCTTGGGCGATCTCCTCGTTGGTGTAGGCCTCGGCGACCAGCTTGATCACCTCCAGCTCACGACCGGACAGGGGGTCGCCCACGTCCTCACCGCGCTGGGCTCGTCCCAGAAAGTCCTTGATGAGCGCGGCGACGGCGCCCGGGTGCACGAAGGGCTCGCCGCGCATCGCCGCGCGGCAGCCTTCCACCAACTCTCGGTCGGCGGCAGACTTGAGCACGTATCCGCACGCGCCGGCCTTGAGCGCCTCGAAGAAGTACTGCTCGTTGTCGTGCATGGACAGCAGCAGCACCCGCAGCCCGGGACGGCGCCGGGTGAGCTCACGCGCGGCCTGCAGGCCCGTCATCCGGGGCATGGAGATGTCGAGGATCACCAGATCGACGTCGTCGGCCAGCGCGCGCTGCACCGCCTCGGCTCCGTCTTGGACTTCGGCCACCACCTCGAGATCGGGCTCATGGTCGAGCATCGCGCGCACGCCCCGACGAACCACGGCGTGGTCGTCGGCGATCAGCACCCGTGTCTTTAACGGGACGGGCATCGCGTCATCCTCGCAGCGGCACGTCGAGGCGCACCTGCGTGCCCCCCGCCGACGCCGGCTCGATCGAGAGGGCGCCGCCGACCAGAAGCGCTCGCTCGCGCATCCCCCGTAGCCCGCCCGACGCGGGCACCGAAGCCCCATCCAGTCCCCGCCCGTCATCGCGCACCGTCAGTCTCAGATGGCCGTCGAGGCGGCGCAACCCCACCTCCACCGTGTCGGCCCGGGCGTGGCGGGCCACGTTGGTCAGCGCCTCCTGGGCCACCCGGTAGACCGCCAGCTCGACGTCGGACCCAAGCGAGGGAAGGTCGGGATCGAGATCGCGCACCACGTGTAGCTGCGACTGTTGCGCGAGCCTGGTCGTGAGGGCGACAAGCGCGCTTTTCAGCCCGAGGTCCTCCAGAGCCTCGGGGCGCAGCCGCTGGGCGATGCGCCGCACGTCCTCGAGGCTCTCCCGCGCCGCCGAACGCACCTCCTCCATCTGACCGCGGGCGCCGGGCAAGCACTCGCGCATGGCGGCGTCGACCTGCAACAACAGCCCGGTGAGGGTCTGGCCGACCTCGTCGTGCAGCTCGCGGGCGACACGCAGCCGCTCGGCCTCCTGGGCCTGCAGCGCCCGCCCCGCGCTCTCTTTGCGCTCCGCCTCCAAACGGTCGAGCATGGAGTTCAGCGCCTCGGTGAGCGTCGCGACCTTCTCGTCCTGTCCCCGGGTGCTCAGCCGCGGCGCGGGCTGGAGCAGATCGGCGCGCCGCATCTGCTGGCTGAGCTGGGCCAGAGGGCCCAGCGCCCGCCTGACCAGCCACAGATTCAACAGCAACATCAGCGCCAGCCCGGCGACGATCGTCAAGGCCTCCCCATAGGTGACCGGTGCGCTGACCGTGGCCGGCGAGACTGCCAACGCCACCGCGGCCACACACAACACCGCCGCGTTCACCGCGAAGACGCGAAGCGAGAGCGGCGCGCGCCTCATGAGCCGACGTTACCGCGCCTCACACGCGGCGCCCCCGCCGGGCGGGTCGGCGGGGGCGCGAGCATGCGGTGGCATCCACGACCACGCGGGTCTGCCGTCAGGGCGTGGCGTGCGCTCCGCCCGAGCGACTGACCACGGCGTTGAAGACGACCAACAGCAGCAGTGCGCCGCCGATTGCAATCAGCCACGTCCCCAGACTGAAGAACGAGGTGATGCCGCCAAGGCCGACCGCCGAGGCGATCAGGCCGCCCAGCACGGCGCCCAAGATGCCGACCCCCAGCGTGCCCAGCAAGCCACCCGGCTCCTCGCCCTTGTGCAACGCCTTAGCGATGGCACCGGCGATGAGACCAAGCACCATCCAACCGATGATCCCCATGACAAGCTCCTTTCCGAAGGGCCGATGTGTTGTCCCAAGGATGCCCCTCACCCGTGAGGACGCACATGGGGACCAGACCGCATCCCCACCCCATCCACCCCTCACTCTCGCGACCTCGCCGGTCGTAGCGCTGGTTTGCGCCACCACCTCCGCTAGAAGCCCTTGAAAAAGGGCCGGCGGGCACGGCACCGAACAAGGAAGCCCTGCACCAGCGGCCCCCCAGGCGTCAACCGATCCACTCAAAAAGACCGGAGGACCCGTCTTTTCCCGCGCCCGTTGCCGGCGGGCGAGAGTCACCGCCCGAAGGCAAGAGCGAGGTCAGCGGAGGCATCCTGGCGTCGTGCCGGGCAAGATGGGCGTCGGCGTGTACTCCCCGGGGCCTCGACGCCTTCGGCAACAGCGCTCGGGGCGTGAGGGTCTGCAAGGAGCTCACCACGCGCCTGGGCCTACACGTCTTCGCCACCGAGGACGAGGACGCGGTCCTCGGGGACGCCGCCCCGGCGCCCGAGCAGATGAGCGGGGTCTGAGAGGCCCGTCACCGGGTCAGACTTTCAGGCAGGCCTGCCCTGGGCGTCGGCCGGATCGTCGTCGTTGGTGCGCTCGTCGACGGGCTGCTCGTCTGCCCGTCCTGGCTGCGTGCTGGGGCTCGAGCGTTCTCGCAGAAAGCCGCCGGTGAGGACGCCGGCCGCCACGAGGGGGGTGGCCAGCGCAGCTCCGACTATTCCCGCAAGCAGGCCGCCGGTCGTGACGGCAAGCAGGACGACCATGGGATGGAGGGGCAGGGCGCGGCTCATCACGACCGGCTGCAGGATGTTGCTTTCGACCTGTTGCACCACGACGGTTATGACGATGACGAGGAGCGCATCCTGGATGCCTCCCGAGACGAGGGCGACGAGTGTTGCCGCACCTCCCGCCAGCAGGGCGCCGAAGACCGGGACGAAGGCACCGACGAAGGTCAGGACGGCCAGGGGCACCACGAGCGGAACGCCGATGGCCAGCAGCCCCAGCCCGATGAAGACCGCGTCGAAGGCCGCGATGATGACCAGGCCACGGACGTAGGCCCCCAGTGACGCCCACAGACGCCGTCCCAGCTTCTCCGCGTCGGGCGCGTGGGAGCGCGGGAGACGCTCGACGAACCACCGCCACATCGTTTCGCCATCCTTCACGAGAAAGAACGTCAGGACCAGGCACAGAAGGGCCCCAGCGAGAACCTCGATGGCGATCAGCGCGCCGCTCAGCGCGCCGGCTCCCAGCCTCCCGACGTTGTCGCGAAGCCAGTCTGCGAGGTTGTCGGTGAAAAGAACATCGCTGTCAGCGCCAGCCAACCCAAGATCCCCAGCCGAGCGACTGACACGCTCGATGCCCTCCGCAACGCGGTCGCGGACATCGTCGAGCTCTCCCGCGACCGCAGGCACGATAAGCGCGATGACCCCGCCAAAGGCGATCAGACCGCCTCCCACCACCGCGATCGCCGCCAGCGCGGGAGGTGCTCCCAGGGCGCGCAGGGCCCGGGCACCGGGGGAAAGGAAGGCCGCCAGCAAGAACGCCACGAGCAGCGCGACGACGACCAGGCCAACCGGGGCCAGCACACGCACGAGCAAAAAGGCACCGGCGCCGAGGACGATCAGGCGCCACGTCCATCCGGTCGCCACGCGCAGCCCCTGGGGAACGGCGCGCTCGTGCGGCCCGGCAGCGGGCGGCTGGCTGGGGACCGTCGGATCGCCCACCCGACCGCGACCGGCGCGTTGCTTGCACATCGCGTTTCGCCCTACCCGACCGCGGGCGCCCCTTGCGCCCCGGCGCGCACGATGCAGCCCGCCCGGGGCGAGGTTACGTGCTGGCCCCCATCGCCGCGACCATGATTCGCGGCCACCATTGACCTCGATGTCCGAGCACCACGATCCACGGCCAGTGCTGTGCGCAGTCGACGACTCGCCCGGCGCCACGGCGGCCGCCGGGGTCGCGGGTGCGCTGGCGGTGCGCCTCGGCGCACGCTTGGTCTTGGTGCACGTCAGCGCTGACCCCACGCCCGGCGCCCGCGCCCGCGCTGACCAGCTGCTGGGCGCCATCGGCGCGTCGGCGCCCGACGGCGTCGAGGTTCGCGCCCGCCTGGACTACGGTCCTGTCGCCGCCCGGCTGGTCCAGGCAGCCGACGAGGAGGGCGCAGGCTTGCTCGTGGTGGGCGCCCGCGGGCGGGGACCGCTCACGCGGGCGGTGCTGGGCAGCGTCTCGGTCGAGGTTACCGCTCGCGCGCGGTGCCCGGTCTGTATCGTGCCTCCCACGGACGAAGACGAGCGCCCGAGGGCTCGCAGGCTCGAGGGCCCTGTGCTGTGCGGGATCGACGGGTCGGACGGCGCGGTCGTCGCCGCTCGCTACACGCGCGTGCTCGCGGCCGCCCTGAAGACCGCCGTGCGTCTCGGACACGTCCTGCCCGCCGACGCGCGAGCGGCGACGCCGACGTCGACCGGGCTCACCCCGCTCAGCTTCGAGCTGGTCCTCGAGCACGAGCAGCGTCACGCCTTGAGGCTGCTCGACCGGGTGCGCCGCACCGCCGACATCCCGCGCGAGGAGGTCAGCCTGTGCCTGGCCCGCGGCGAGGCTGCCGAGGGGCTCAACGCCATCGCCGACCAAGAGGGCGCCGGGCTGATCGTCGTCGCCTCGCGGGGGCGAGGACCCATCCATTCCGCACTGCTGGGATCGGTGGCGGCGACGATCGCCGCGACAGGCAGACGCCCCACCGTCGTCCTCTCGCCCGCCGACGGCCAGAGGCCACGATGGCCGATCCCTCTCCAAGACCCCAAGGAGGCCCGCGATGATCCGCATCTTGGTCGTCGACGACCATCCCGCCGTGCGCGCCGGCCTGGACGCGGTACTCGGCTCTGAGGTAGATCTGGTCGCGGTGGGCGCGGCGTGCTCGTCGGTCGATCTGTCGCCGTTGCTGTATCGCACGCGTCCCGACGTGGTCTTGCTCGACTACCACCTGCCCCGCGACGACGGCCTCAGGGTATGCGTGAAGATCAAGGCCGAGCTGCCACCACCGCGGGTCGTGATGTATTCGGCCTACGCCGACGCGTCGCTGACCGTTCCCGCCATGCTGGCCGGGGTCGATGGCATCGTCCACAAGGGCGCCCCCGCCCACGAGCTCGTGGAGGCCGTCCGCCAGGTCGCACGCGGGGAAACCGTGCTGCCCCCGCTCTCGCCCGACCTGCTCACAACCGCCGGGCGGCGCCTGGACACCGATGACCTGCCGATCCTGGCCATGCTGGTCGACAGCACACCGCGCGCCGACGTGGCCGCCGTGCTCGGACTCGAGCCTCGCGAGCTGGGCGCTCGCATCAACACGATGATCGGCCGGCTGAAGACCGAGGTACCGGTCGCGGCCCCGCGTGTGCTCAGGGCGTGATGAGCCCGCGTCGGATGGCATAGCGCGTCAGCTGCACGCGGTCGCGCATCCCCAGCTTTTCCATCGGCCCGGTGCATGGCGTTGAGTGACTCGGTGAGCCTCGCCACCTCCTCCTCCTGACCCTTGACGCCTAGACGCGGCGTGGTTTCGAGCAGGTCGGCCTCTGCATCTGCTGGCCGAGTGTGGCCAGGGGAACCCAACGCGCGTCTCACGAGCCACAGGTTGAGCAGCAGCATCACCGCCAGCCCGGCGACGATCGTCAGCGCCTCCTGGTCTGGACGGCACAGGCCCGAGGTTGGTGGGGAGATCCGACGTGGATGCGGCCTGCACCCCATGTGCCCCGACGTTGGTTCGGGAGATCCTCTGGACAGCATCTGCCATTCGAAAGGAGCTTGTCATGGGAATCCTCGGTTGGATCGTGCTGGGTCTCATTGCCGGAGCGATCGCCAAGGCGATCCACAAGGGCGAGCAGCCCGGCGGACTGCTTGGCACGCTGTTCGTCGGCGTCCTGGGCGCTGTCCTCGGGGGTCTGATCGCCTCTGCCGTGGGGCTCGGCGGCATCACCTCGTTCTTCAGCTTGGGCACGTGGGTGATCGCGATCGGCGGGGCGCTGCTGCTGCTCTTCGCCTTCAACGCCGTGGTCACCCGCTCGAGCGCGGCGCACGCCACCTCATAAGGAGCCCTGTTCGATCATGGAGACCCCCCGCCGCCTACGAGTGACCATGCCCATCCGCTTTGCCACAGTCCTCGCCGCCGCCGTCCTCGCGCTCGTTGCGTGTGGCGGCGAGGAGCAGGCCCCCGAGGCCCAGCCGCCTTCAGACGGAGGGCAGCCTCCCGCCGAGCAGGTCCTGCCGACCGAGGAGCAGCTCACCGGAGAGGAGCTCGTCCGCGAGAGCGCGGCGGTCGCCGAGACCGTGGCTCGGGCCGCGCGCCGGCTGACCGAGGATCCGCAGGCTGATGTCGCCGACGAGCTCGCTCGCGCGCAGGAGCGTGCCCGTTCCCTCGGCGCGCAGGCCGAGTGGTCGCGGGAGCGCCCCCAGCGCGCCGAACCGGTCGACCAGGAGTTGGGAGCCAAGGCGCGCCTCGGGCTCCTCAGGCTCAACGCGCGCACCGAGGCGGCCGCCCGGCGCCTGGGCGGCACCCTGGACGTGCGCCCGGTCAACGAGCAGCAGGTTCCCCAGGTCGCCCGCCAGGAGCTCGAGCGCCTGCGCGACGAGCTCAGCGCCCTGCGCGATGCCTTTCTCCCCGGCCTGCGCGAGCGCCTCGACGAGCTGTCTGTCTGACGTCCGGTCGGTTGACAAGCCGAGCTGGGTCGGAGGGAAGTGCTGTCGCTTCTCAGGCTCGGCGCCCGCTCAGCGTTGATGGTCGTCCGAGGGGCCTCGCCACTCGGGCCGGCGCTTCTCCAGGAAGGCGGTGATCGCCTCGAGGACCTCGCCGGACTCCGAGCGCGTGGCCTGGGCCTCGGCCTCGCGCTCGAGCTGGGCGGCCAGGCCGGGCAGGACCTGCGCGTTGAACAGCCCCTTGATCGCGGCGAGCGCCTCGGGCGGACCCGAGGCGAGCCGGCGCGCGACCTCCAGCGCCACCGGGAAGGTCTCGTCATCGTCCTCGACGCTGTTGACCAGCCCCCAGGCCAGGGCGCGCTCGGCGGCGATCCGGTCGCCCAGGAGCGCGAGCTCCAGCGCGCGCGTCAGGCCCGCGCGGGCGGGGACGAGCACCGATGCCCCGCCGTCGGGCACCAGCGCCACGTTGACAAAGGCGAGCAGAAAGGACGCCGAGCGGGCGGCGATGACGTGGTCGCAGGCCAGCGCGATCGAGCAGCCCAGGCCGGCGGCCACGCCGTTGACCGCCGCCACCACGGGCTGGGGCATCTCGCGCAGCGCCAGCACGAGGGGGTTGTAGGCCTCGCGCAGCGCCCAGCCGAGGTCGGGACGTCCCGAGTCGCCCAGCGGCATGCCCCCGCCCTTGAGGTCGGCGCCCGAGCAGAAGGCCCGTCCCGAGCCGGTGAGCACGACCGCCCGGATGCCCGGGTCCTGTGCGATCTCGCCGAGCGCCCCCACGAGGTCGCGTCCCATGGCCACCGAGATCGCGTTGAGGGCGTCGGGGCGCGCGAGCTCGACGATGGCCACCGCGCCCTCGCGGCGGACGGCCACCGCCGCGTCGGGGTGGGTCTCGGACGAGGAGGTCACCGAGCCCAGCGTAGGCGGCGCGGGGGGCGTAGCGGCCCACGGCCGGGGGCAGCCTGCGGCCATGACCACGAGCTTCGGACTGGGGCGCGAGGTGGCCAACGGGCGCTTCGTGCGCCAGGGCAGCCGCTTTCGCGCCTGGGTCACCGCCGACGGATCGTCGGGCCTGCCCGCACAGGCCGGGCGCTACCACCTCTACCTCAGCCCCGCCTGCGGCTGGTCGCATCGCACCATGATCGTGCGGGCGCTGAAGGGCTTGGAGGACGCGATCCCGACGTCGTGGGTCGATCCCTACCGCGACGCGCGCGGATGGGCCTTCTCCGGAGGGGCGTTCACCGACCCGCTGCACGGCTGGGAGTTCCTCGCCGAGGCCTACGAGGCCACAGACCCAGGGTACGACGATCGCGTCACCGTCCCGGTCCTGTGGGACCGCGAGGAGGGCGTGATCGTCTCCAACGAGTCGGCCGACCTGGTGCGGATGCTGGGCCGCGAGTTCGACGCCTTCGCCGCCCGGCCCGAGCTCGACCTGTATCCCAAGGCCCTGCGCGAGGAGATCGACGCGCTCAACGAGCGCACCTACGAGGGGCTGTACAACGGCGTCTACCGCACCGGCTTTGCCACCAGCCAGGCGGCCTACGAGGAGGCCTTCGCCGAGGTCTTTGCCACGCTCCAGCATCTCGAGGGACTGCTTGACCAGCGCCGCTACCTGGCCGGCGACGTGGTCACCGAGGCCGACTGGCGCGTGTTCCCCACGCTGGTGCGCTTCGACCCCGTCTACGTCACCCACTTCAAGCTCAACCGCCGGCGGCTGGTCGGCTTCCCCAACCTGTGGGCCTACACGCGCGAGCTGTACGGGCTGCCGGGGGTCGCCGAGACCGTGGCCTTCGACCAGATCAAGCGCCACTACTTCACCACCCACCCGTCGATCAACCCGTCGGGGATCATCCCCGCGGGGCCGGAGATCGACTTCGCCGCGCCGCACGGGCGGGGCTGAGGGGCATTGTGGTGATGGCGGGCGCTCAGGCGGCGGCGACGGCACCGCCGCGGCGGGGGTCGCCGGCGGCGCGCAGCACGCCGGTGGCCGGATCGCGCTCGACGGCCTGGGCGCCGCCGAAGAAGAGGTTGGGCTCGCGAAAGCGCACGAGTTCGCGCGGACGGTCGTCGAGCAGCTCGAGGGGCACGCCGGGCTCGGCATAGACAGCGCCACCCTCGGCGTGCACCCGCGGGGCGCGCACCGCCTCCCCGGCGTCCAGGCCGTGGTCGAGGACGCCCACGATGACCTGCAGGATGGCCGAGCGGATGCGGTTGGAGCCCGCCGAGCCGACGACCAAGCGCAGGTCGCCGCCGGACTGGAGCACCGCGGTGGGGGCCATCATGGAGGGCATCCGCGCGCCGGGCGTGGCGCGGTGGAAGCCCAGCGGACTGAGGTCCTCCTCGCCCATGATGTTGTTGACGTGGATCCCGCTGCCGGGCACCACGATCCCGCATCCCTCCCCGTTGGTGGCCGTGACCGCGCACGCCCGCCCGTCACCGTCGACCACCGAGATGTGGGTGGTGGAACCGAGCTGCTCGAGGAAGGCGGGCGTGCGCTGAGCCTGGGCGTGCTCCATGACCTCGACGATCTCCCCGAGCGCAGGCGGACCCTCGCCCTTGGCGTCCAGGCGGGCCATGGCCAGCGCCAGCAGCGTCCCGCCCGCCGAGGGCGGCGGGTTGGTGAGCACGGTGTGCTCGCGGTAGGTGGCCCGGGCCGGCGTGCGCGCGATCGCGGCGTAGGCAGCCAGATCCTGGGCGGTGAGAACGCCCCCGCGCGGGCGCAGCGTGTCGAGTACGCCGGCGGCCACGTCGCCGGTGTAGAAGGGTGAGGCCCCATCGCGGCCCAGGCGCTCGATGGTGTCGCCCAGCTCGGGCAGCGCGAGGCGGTCACCCGCACGCAGGATGCGACCCTCGGGCATGAAGGTGGCCCGGCCCTCGGGGGCCGAGCGATAGATCGGCGCGAGGATGTCATACAGGTAGGCCTGCGTGGCGTTGACCTCCACCCCGGCGCGGGCCAGCGCCGCCGCAGGGCGCGCGAGCTGCTCGAGCGCAACGGTGCCCCAGCGCCGGGCCGCAGCCTCGACGCCCGCCGGCGCACCGTACGCGCCGCAGGACGCCGCGCCCACGTGGAAGGACTGCGTCGCGTCGCCGAAGGACACGTCGACGCGGGTCAGCGCACCGGGCGGTTCCGTCGCGCCCTGCCCGGGCGCGACCACGAAGAAGTCCAGCACCACCGGCTCCTCCTCTGCGCCGGCCACCAGCAGGTAGCCGCCCGCACCCGGGCCGGTGAGCAGCGGCTCGGCCACCCAGGAGACCAGCATGGCGCCCAGGGCCGCATCGACCGCGTTTCCGCCCTCGCGCAGCACGCGGGCACCAGCCTCCGCGGTCAGCGGGTGGCCGGCGGCAACGACCCCGGACATGGGTGTCCTAGCGGCGGGGAAGGAACTCCGGCACGTCGAAGTCCGCCACGCCGAGGTCGCGCGGGCGGCGGAGCGGGGCATCCTCGCGCGTCGGCCGCGGGGCGCGGCGTTCGCGGGCGGGGCGCTCCTCGCGCCGGGGGCGCTCGGCTGCCATCGGCGCGCGCTCACGTCCCGGATCGCGCTCGCGCATGGGGGCACGGCGCTCGACGCGGACCTCGTCGCCGCGAGGCTCCTGGTAGCCCGGGCGCTCCTCGCGGCGCGGGGCATCCCGGGGGGCTGGGGCGCGACCACGCTCGCGCTCGGGCCGGCGGGGCGTCGGCGAGCCGTCGAAGCCGGTGGCCACGACAGTGACCCAGACCTGGTCGCCCAGCTGCTCGTCGACCATGGCGCCGAAGATGATGTTGGCCTCGGGGTGCGCGGCCCCGGAGACCGCCTTGGCCGCCTCGTTGACCTCCCACAACGAAAGGTCCTCGCCCGCGGTGATCGACAGCAGGATCTTGCGCGCGCCCTCCATCGAGGTCTCCAGCAGGGGCGAGGCCACCGCCTTCTGGGCGGCGTCGATGGCGCGCTTGTCGCCCTGGCCCATACCGATGCCCAGCAGCGCGTTGCCGGCCTGGGCCATGATGGTGCGCACGTCGGCGAAGTCGAGGTTGATCAGCCCGGGCAGCGTCACCAGGTCGGAGATGCCCTGCACGCCCTGGCGCAGCACGTCGTCGGCCACCCGGAAGGCGTCGACCATCGAGGTGCCCTTGTCGAGGATGGTCAGCAGGCGGTTGTTGGGCACCACGATGAGGGTGTCGACCTCAGCGCCCAGCGCCTCGACGCCGCGCTCGGCGGCCTCGCGCCGGCGCGTGCCCTCGAAGCCGAAGGGCTTGGTGACCACGCCCACGGTCAGCGCGCCGATCTCCCGGGCGATGCGGGCCACCACGGGCGCGGCGCCCGTGCCCGTGCCCCCGCCCGCGCCGGCGGTGACGAAGATCATGTCCGAGCCCTTGAGCAGCGCCTTGATGCGGTCGTGGTCCTCCATCGCGGCGGCCCGGCCGAGGTCGGGGTTCGATCCCGAGCCCAGGCCGCGCGTAAGGTCCGCGCCGATGTGCACCGTCACGTCGGCGGTGGACTGCTGCAGGGACTGCAGGTCGGTATTGACCGCCACGAACTCCACGCCCGCCACCGCTGCCTCCACCATCCGGTTGACCGCGTTGACGCCGCCGCCGCCCACCCCGATGACCCGGATGACCGGGGCGCCCACCGGCTGGGACGAGGGGCCCCGACCCGGGGCCTCGACGCGCGCGAAGGGATCGCGGGCCGGCGGCGCGGGACCCGACGCCTGACGCGGCGCGGGCGGCTCGCGGCGGTCCGTGAGGTTCTCGGGGATATCGGGGGAGAAGGCGTGGCGCAGGCGCTCGCGGGGCGAGGGCGGTTGGGGGGCCGGCGCCAGCGGGGCGTCCTGCGCTCGTACCGCGGGCTCTTGGGCGGGCGGCTGCTCGCGGGCGGCCTCGGGCTCGGGCTCGGGCTGCCGCGCCGGCGGCAGGTCCCCGTGGCCTTCCTCGTCATCGAGCTCCTGGGCGCTGCGAAACAGCGCGGCCAGGGGTCCCTCGCGCATGCTCGCTCGCTTACCGCCTGCCATGGAGGACCTCCCTCGCGAGATCGCGATAGCTCTGGGCCGCGACGCCCTTCGGATCGTACTTCAGCACCGACATGCCCTTGACCGGCGCCTCGGCAAAGCGCACCGTCTTGCGGATGCGCGAGGCGAACACGCGATCCCCGAAGTTCTCCTCGAGCAGCTGGATCGCCTCCTTGGCGTGCAGCGTGCGCGCGTCCACCAGCGTGGGCAGGATCCCCTCGATCTCGATGTCGGGGTTCAAGTTCTCACGTATCATGCTCAGCGTGTTCTGCAGCTGGATGAGCCCGCGCATCGACAGATACTCGCACTGCACGGGGACGATCACCTTGTCCGCGGCGGTCAGCGCATTGATGGTCAGCAGCCCGAGGCTGGGCGGCGTGTCGATGCACACGAAGTCGTAGTCCTGGCGCACCGCGGACAGCGCCTTCTCCAGCGCCCGCTCGCGGCCGATCATGGTCGACATCGCGATCTCCGCGCCGGCCAGGTCGATCGAGGCGCACGCGACATCGATCTCGCGCGAGGCGATGACCTCGCGGATCGGACGGCGGTGCACGAGCACGTCGTACATCGAGGTCTCGACGACGTCGGGATCCACGCCCTGGGACATGGTCAGGTTGCCCTGGGGGTCGAGGTCGACGGCCAGGACGCGGTGGCCGGACTCGGCAAAGGCGCAGGCCAGGTTCAGCGTGGTGGTGGTCTTGGCCACGCCGCCCTTCTGGTTGGCGAAGACGATCACCCGTGCCTGCCCGGGCGGCGTGATCACCGCGGCCTCCTCGGCTGTGTCGTGGAGCTTCACGGGCATCTGGTTCGCGCACGGAGGCGCGATTCCTCCAGGGCGATGCTTAGCATTCGCTGCGGATGGTGTGCCATCGCGAAGACGGACTGTGGGAGAAACGCCGGCGCGGGCGTGCCTTGGCCGGCGAGGACGGCGGGTGAGGCTGCTCGACCGCCGCCTCGTGGTGGTGACGGGTAAGGGCGGGACGGGCAAGACCACGGTCGCGGCGGCCCTCGGCGTGGTCGCCGCCCGAGCGGGGCGGCGCACGATCGTGGCCGAGGTGGCTCGCCGTGCCGACGTGGCCGGCGCCCTCGCCGCACCCGCCGGAGAGTCCTTCGCCGAGACCCAGCTGCGCCCGGGGCTCTTCCACATCTCCATCGATCCCGAGGACGCGATGGCGGAGTACCTGCGCGATCAGCTGCCCTCCCGGCACATGGCCGACCTGCTGGGCCAGAGCCGCTCCTTTGGCCTGCTGGCCGCCGCGACGCCGGGGCTGCGTGAGCTGCTGTCCATGGGCAAGGTGTGGGAGCTGGCCCAGGACGAGCGGCGCACCCCGGGCGCGCGCTCCTACGA
>DASZCY010000072.1:0-3171 GCA_035942615.1 Solirubrobacteraceae bacterium
GGCCAGGTCGTCGTGGGAGACGGCGCCCGCCCGCTCGCGCACGCGCTGCTCGTCGACCTCGTCGCCGCGGCCTCCCAGCTCCTCCAGCGAGAGCGCACCACCGCGGGCGCCGGTGAAGGCGATCACGTGCTCGAGGGCGGGCACCCGGTCGCGGATGCGCTCGATCTTGGCCAGCTGGTCGGCGTCCTCACAGAAGAGGACCCTGGCCCCCGAGTGCTCGAGCACGTACTGGCACTCGTCGGGCGAGTTGGTCTGGTAGACGGGGACGGTGACCGCGCCGGCGCAGAGGGTCGCGAAGTCGGCGTAGGTCCACTCCGGCCGGGTCTGGGAGAGCACGGCCACCCGGTCACCGGCCTCGACGCCCAGCGCGATCAGCCCGCGGGCCAGCTCGACCACCGTCCGGCCCAGCTCGTCAAAGCCGACCTGCTGCCAGCTGCCGCCCTCCTTGTGGCGGATGGCGGGTCCGCGCCGGCGTTCCGCGGCCTCCAGCACCATCGCCGCCATCGTCGTCCCGGTTACGGCCCCGGCCGGGCCCGCCGTCGTGCTCATCGGTCTCCCTCCTGGTCGCTTTGGGAGACCATCATCCCCTTTTTCCGGCGGGCAGGAGGCGGTGGCCCTCTGCCGAGCAGGGACTTACAGGCCCAGCTCGCTCACGCCCAGCTCGTCGGCCCCCAGGTGGTGGGCCAGCTCGTGGCGCACCGTGCGGGTGACCTCGTCGCGCAGCAGATCGCCGTCGCCGCCGAAGTCACGGCGCAGCGTGTCACGGAAGATGACGATCCGGTTGTGCTCGCTGCGCGCGGCGGTGCCGCCCATGTACAGGCCATAGGCGTCGTGCCGGCGGCCCTCGTCAGAGATGACCACGGCGACGTTGCGCTCCAGCGCCCGGTGGAGGATGTCGGGCAGGTCGTCGAGGGCCTCGCGCACCAGCTCCTCGAAGTCGTCGTCGTCGAGGGGATCGAGGGCCAGGAACTCGCCCTCGGTGGGCTCAGCGGCCACGCCGTCGCGGGCGAGGCGCTCCGAGCGCTCCACCAATTGCTCGAAGTCCTCCTCGGACTCGGGGTCACGCCATCCGGCCAGACGCAGGCCGAGGGCCAGAAGCAGGCCGCCCACGGCGAGGATCGCCAGGGTCACCAGCGCCAGTCCCTGCGCAACGCGGATCGGCGTGCTGGCGCTGAAGCCGCCGAGCAGGCCGGTGACGGCCAGGCCGGTGCACAGGGCCACCAGAGCGGCGAAGGCGATGCGACGCGGGGTGGGGGCTCGCATGAGCGCTACCTCATGCTCCGGGCGATGACCATGCGCTGAATCTCGTTGGCGCCCTCATAGATCTGGGTGATCTTGGCGTCGCGCATCATGCGCTCCACCGGGTACTCGTTGACGTAGCCGTAGCCGCCCAGGACCTGCACGGCCTCGACGGTGACGGCCATGGCAGTGTCGGAGGCGAACAGCTTGGCCATGGAGGAGTACTTGCCCCGGTCGGCCTCGCCACGGTCGATCTTGGCGCAGGCCTTGTAGAGCAGCTCGCGGGCAGCCGCCGTGCGGGTCTCCATGTCGGCGAGCTTGAACTGGATGCCCTGCTTGTCCAGCAGCGGGGTGCCGAAGGTGACCCGCTCCCGCGCGTATCGGGTGGCGTAGTCGGTGGCGCCCTGGGCGATGCCCACCGCCTGGGCGGCCGCGCCCAGACGGGTGCGCTCCAGGGTGGTCAGCGCGACCGTGAGGCCCCTGCCCTCCTCGCCGACGAGGTTGTCGGCGGGCACGCGCACGTCGGTCATCGTCGGCGAGCCGGTCGGGGAGCCCCTGATGCCCAGCTTGTGTTCGAGCCGGCCCGCCTCGAAGCCCTCCCGGTCGGCCTCCACGATGAACGCGCTGGCCCGCCGCCGCTCGCGGTCGGTCGTGGCGAAGACCACGTAGAAGTCGGCGATCGACGCGTTGGTGATCCAGTTCTTCTGGCCGTTGAGCACCCACGCGTCCCCGTCGCGCACCGCGCTGGTGCGCATCGACGCCGGATCGGACCCGGCCTCGGGCTCGGACAGCGCGAAGGCCGGCGACAGCTCCCCGGTCGCCAGCCGCGGCAGCCAGCGCTGCTTCTGCTCCTCGTCGCCGAACAGCTGGATGGGCAGCGAACCCAGCTCCTGGATCATCAGGATCAACGCCGAAGAGGCACACGCGTAGGCGATCTCCTCCACCGCCATCTGCAACATCAGCGTCCCGGTGCCGGTGCCTCCGTATTCCTGCGCAAAGGGCAGCCCCAGGACGTCGTGCTCAGCCAGCAGCCGGCGCACGTCCCAGGGATACTCCCCCGAGCGATCGATGTCCCCCGCCCGCGGGGCGACCTTGGCCTGGACGAGGTCGCGGATCATGGCGCGAAGATCCTGGTGCTCGGGCGAGATGGCATACACACCGTCGCTCATGGTCTGCATGAAATGGATGCTACGGGGGAAAGCCCCGCTCCATGAGCATTGGAGCTTCTATCGCCCTCATCGCCGTCGGCGCCATCCTGGCGTTCGCCATCGACACCTCGATCGAGGGCATCGAGATCTCCACTATCGGTCTCATCCTGATGGTCGCCGGCGTCATCGGCCTGGTGATTTCGCTTATCGTGCTCACCAGCGGCCGCGGTGACGTCGAGGGTCGTCCCGTCACCCGCCGCCGGCGCGTGTACCGCGACGAGCCGTAGGAGATCGCTGTCACAAGCCCTGCCCGGGGCGGGGCGGGTCGACCTCGCTCAAGCAGGCGCGGAGCCGGGCGGCGGTCCGCCCTCGCCAGGCAGGCGGTACCACTCGGTGATCCGCCCGTCCTCGACGCGGATCGCGCTCTGCGCCCCGCCGCCCTGACCCCCGGCGCACCGCGCGCCCTGGCGGGAGGTGAGGCGGAAGTCCACGATCGTGAAGCCGCGCCGGGCGCCGGTCGCGCCCGTGACCACCGCTCCGCAGGGAAGCGACGCGTTGAAGGCCTCCACGGCCTCGCGGTCGGCCAGGGTGAGCACCGGCGAGCCGTTCTGGGCACGGCTGGGCGTTGCCCACAGCCGAGCCGCCCCGGGAACGTCGCCGCCGCGCAGACGGTCGGTCCACTCGCGCACCACGGCGACGTCGGCGTCGTCGGCCGGACCGCTCGGCGCACTGGGCACGTCCTCGGGCGGCAGCAGCGGGGAGCGCGCGGCCGCCCCCGGCCCGC
>DASZCY010000073.1:0-5144 GCA_035942615.1 Solirubrobacteraceae bacterium
GAGCTGCGCCCCCGGATAGCGCAGCGGCGCTGGTACCACACGATGGAGCTGGCCCCCGGCCTGGTCACCCAGGGCTGGTTCGACCTGCGCGGCGACGTGGGCCACTACGGCCTGCCCGAGCGCATGGACGGGCTGCGCGCGCTGGACGTGGGCACCTGGGACGGCTTCTGGGCCTTCGAGATGGAGCGCCGTGGCGCGGAGGTCGTCGCGCTCGACCTCGACGACGAGCGCGCGCTGGACTGGCCGCCCCGCCGCTGGCCGGCCACCTACGCCGACGAGCCGCGCGGCGCGGGCTTCGCCCTGGCCCACGAGGCGCTGGGCTCGCGCGTCGAGCGGGTGGTGGGCTCGATCTACCACGCCACCCCCCAGGAGCTGGGCACCTTCGACTGGGTCCTGTGCGGCTCGGTGCTGGTGCACCTGCGCGACCAGCTCCTGGCTCTGGAGCGCATCGCGAACCTCTGCCGGGGCACCTTCGTCTCGGCAGAGGAGTACCACCGCCTCCTGGGACTGCTCCCCGTCCCAGTGGCGCGCTACCACGCCGACCGCGACCGCGCCGTGGTCTTCTGGCTGCCCAGTGCGCGCACCTGGCGGCGGATGCTATGGACCGCCGGGTTCGATCGGGTGAAGCGCCGCGCGCGCTTTGACATGCGCGCCGGCGAGGGCGAGCGCGCCTTCTCGGTGCGCCACCAGGTGCTGCACGGCTTCAGGGGCGCAGCAGCTCCAGGCGCGACCTGACCCGCCGCACCGGCCCGGCGGGACGCCCGTCGTAGAGCACGAGGTGCGAGCGCCCGTGCAGGCGGCGATGGCGCAGCAGGCGCCGGCGCGCGCAACGATCCAGCAGCGCGCGCACGGGCAGCTCGTGGTGCAGGGTGGTCTCCTCCGGCCCGGGCTCGAGCAGGTTGACCAGCACGCGGCGCGCGCTTCGCTCCAATGCATCCAGGAACGCGTCGGGGTCGGGCACGTGCTCGATCACGTCAAAGGCGTAGGCCAGGTCGAAGCCCACCGGGGGCGGCCCGCGATCGAGGTCGTGGACCGGCGCGCGCAGGCCGCGGCGCTCCAGGCGCCAGTTCAGGTAGCGCGTGGACGGGTTGGCGAAGTCGGCGAAGTGCACCTCGTAACCGGCCTCCAGCAGCGCCAGGCCGTCGGAGCCGATCCCGCAGCCGAGGTCCAGCACGCGCGCGGGCGGCGGGCAGTGGCGGGCCAACAGCTCGAGGTAGGGCGCCTTGGTGGCCGTCATGGCAAAGGCGGTCAGGTCGTAGAGGTAGACCTGCGAGGTGCGATACAGGCGCGCCTCGTCGCCCACCGAAGCCAGCTCGTGCTCGAGCGCGGCCACGTGGCCGTGCAACAGGCGCTCGTCAAAGGCGTCGCCCAGATAGGTGCGCAGCTCGGCCAGCTCGCGGTCGGGGTCGGGTGGCGTCACCACGGCGCTGCGATGCTAGGCGCCGTGTCCGACCTGAGCGTGGTGATCCCCACCCTGGGCCGCCGCTCCGCGCTCGCGCGCGCCCTGGCGCGCCTGCGCGGCCAGCCGGCGCTGGGCGAGGTGCTGCTGGTCGCCGACGCGCAGGCCGACCACACCGCCGTGGAGCGCAGCTGGAAGGCCGCACACCTGCCCGGCCGGCTCCTGCACGCCGGGCGGCCGGGCGCCTCGGCGGCGCGCAACGCCGGGTGGCGCGCCGCGCAAGGATCCGTGGTGGTCTTCCTCGACGACGACGTCCTGGTCGAGACCGGAGCGCTGAACGTCCACGCCCGCGCGCACGCCGAGCATCCCGCCGAGGCCGACGCGGTCCTGGGCGGGGTGCGCTGGGCCGACGGCCTGCCCGTCACCGCGTTCATGCGCTGGGTCGAGCGGGGGCTGCAGTTCGACTTTGCGGCGCTGGCGCCCGGGCAGGTCACGGGCTGGTGGCACTTCTACACCGCCCACGCCTCTGTCAAGCGCTCGCTGCTGGCCCGCGTCGGGGGCTTCGACGAGGAGGGCCTCCCCTTTGGCTACGAGGACCTCGACGTGGCCAAGCGCATGGCCGAGACCGGGGGCCTGCGCCTGCACCACCTGCCCGCGGCCCGCGCCGAGCACGAGCACGCGATGACCCTGGAGGGCTGGCGGATGCAGGTGGCACGCATCGCCTGGTCGGAGCGGCGCTTCGTCGCTCGCCACCCCGAGGTGGCGCCCTTCTTCCACGACCGTTTTGCTGCCGTCACGGGTCCGCCGCCGCGCGGACGGGCCGCGCGGGTGGTCGACCTGATGCCCGTGCGGTTGCCCGTTTTGGGCCCGCGGGTGCACGCGGCCGCCCGCGCGTACTGGGAGCACGAGCTGGCCCGCGCCTTCCTGGCCGCCTGGGAGGCCGCGGAGGGCGAGCACCCCGGGCCGCCGCCGCACGCTGAGCCCGTCGCGGCGCCGGGATAGCGTGGGCGTGCCCATGGCTCCCGCCGTCTCCGTCGTGCTGGCCACGCACAACCGCGCTGCGCGGCTCGAGCGCCTGCTGGGCGCCCTGCGCGCCCAGACGCTGGAGCCGGGCGCCTTCGAGGTCGTGGTGGTCGACAACGCCTCCCACGACGCGACGGGGGCCCTGTTAGACGCCGCCGCCGCGGCCGGCGACCTCGACCTGCGGGTGGTGCGCCGCGCGCGGGCCGGCGGGGCTGCGCGTGGGCGCGACGACGGCTGGCGCACAGCGCGGGCGCCCCTGGTGGCCTTCACCGACGACGACTGCGAGCCGCGCCCTGGATGGCTGGAGGCGCTGCTGCAGGCCAGCGAGCGAGCACCCGGCACGCTGCTGGCCGGGCGGGTGGAGCCCAACCCCGCCGAGCTCGAGGCCCTGTCCCCGTTCGCGCGCACCCTGCAGGTGGACGGCGCCGGACCCTGGTATCCCACCGCGAACATCGCCTATCCCCGCGCCCTGCTCGAGCAGGTGGGCGGCTTCGATCGGGGCTACGTGCTCGGCGGCGAGGACACCGACCTGGCCTGGCGCGCGCTGGACGCCGGCGCGCGCGCCGAGTACGTGGTCGATGCGGTGGTCGACCATGCGGTGTGGGACCTCGGTCCGTGGGGCGCGCTGCGCCTCCCGCTGCGCTGGAGCGACGGGGTGCGGCTACTGGCCGACCACCCCGCACGCCGGCGTGAGGTGCTGCTGTGGGGGCTCTTCTGGAAGGAGGCCCACCGCGACCTGCTGCTGGGCGCGCTGGGCCTGGCCCTGGCACGCCGCCTGCCGCCCCTGCTGCTGCTGGGCCTGCCCTGGCTGGCGGGCGCGCGGCGCCGGCTGTTCCTCTCTCGCGGCTCGGCACGCCACGTGCCGTGGCTGGTCGCCCACGACGCCGTGGAGTGCTTCGCGGTCGCGCGCGGCGCGCTGCGCCACCGCGTGGCCGTGCTCTAACCGCTCTCCAGCTCGCGCACGTGGGCGACGTTGGCCGCGTCCTCGGGATCGTCGCTGGACGCGGCGGAGAACCAGGCTTCGAGGATCTCCTCGAGCTGGGCCTGCGAGGTGGCCCGCAGGGACAGGGCCAGCACGTTGGCGTCGTTCCAGCGCCGCGCGCCCGCCGCCGTGGGCGCGTCGGCGCACAGGGCGGCGCGCACGCCGGGAACCTTGTTGGCCGCGATGGAGGCGCCCGTGCCCGTCCAGCAGCAGACCACGCCCTGCTCGGCCCGGCCCTCGGCGACGTCGCGAGCGGCCGCCGCGCAGCTCCACGCCCAGTCGGCGCGCTCGCCCTCGGCCAGCGCGCCGTGCAGCGCCACCTCGTGGCCGCGGGCCCGCAGACCCTCGATCACCGCGTCGGCGACGCCGGTGCGCTCGTCGGCGGCCAGCGAGATGCGCATGGCGCGAGCGTAGCCTCCCGCCGTCGTGGAGGTGGCGCTGCTGCATCCTGGACTGGCCGGAGGGACGCCGCGGTTCCGGCCAATGGTCCACGGACCTCGCCGCGACTTCGCAGCAGCGAGGGCCGTGCGGCCACGGCTGCTGAACACCCACGTCGGCCGGGGCGCCGGATTCCAACCCAGCGCCAACCACCTACATAGCCCGCTCGGCCGAAGCCTTCGAGCGCGGCGCCACCGGGCCAGCACACCACTCCATGTCCGGAAAGGAGATTCCGGGACGTGTCGATCGGCCGTGCGTCCCGTCCGGCGGACCGCCGCCTTCACGCGAAGGGAGCACTCTCCAACCGAGTCAGTGAGGTGCCTGCGTGTCAGACCGACTCATTCGCGGGCGCGCTCGTAGATCACGCGCGAGCCGAACGTCCTGGTCTCGATCAGGTCGGGTTCGGCATTTCGGGCGCCGTCACCTCGAAACCGGCGCCGAGCTCG
Organism: Solirubrobacteraceae bacterium; assembly: GCA_035942615.1. Classification (GTDB taxonomy): domain Bacteria; phylum Actinomycetota; class Thermoleophilia; order Solirubrobacterales; family Solirubrobacteraceae; genus Siliceabacter. The sequence goes on from DASZCY010000073.1 coordinate 4,289, forward strand.
TCTTCGAGGTAGGCGACCAGCGGCCCGCTTCCCTCGGCCAGTCGCCCCGCCGCGTGAATGAAGACAACTTTGCGCACGTCTCACCTCACCCCGTAGCGCAAAAGCACCCCGCCCGTCCTCAGCGGACGGCTCTCCAGAAGGTCGAGATCACGGCGCGGGCTGCCCGGCTTGAACAACGGATTGCCTGTGCCCAGCACCACGGGAGCGAGGCAGACGCGGTATTCGTCGACGAGCCCCGCCGCGAGAAGCGCCCCCACCAGTTCGGCGCTGCCGAAAATGAACACGTCCTTGCCGTCCTCGGCCTTGAGCGCCTTGACCGATTCCGTCGCCTCGCCCGACAGGAGCCGCGTGTTGTTCCAGTCCGCGCTTTCGAGCGTCCGCGAGGCGACGGCCTTCTCGATGCCGTTCATCATGTCGGCGATATCCCCGGTCTCCTGCGTCCAGTGGGCCGCCATGCCCTCATAGGTCCGGCGGCCGAACAGCAGGGTGCCGATCTCCTCGCCCTGCTCCAGCGAGAAGGCCTCGAGCTCATCGCCCCAGACGGTTCCGTGCATATCGAGATCCCACGCCGTCGGCCCTTCGAAATAGCCGTCCAGCGTCATCACGTTCCAAACGATCAGCTTGCGCATCCTTCCAGTCCTCCCATCCCGCGTACCCGGCGGATAGCTAGGGGCCGTCACCCGAACGCGCCCTCACGGTCGGCGCTGAAGCCATCCGCCGCGACGCTCATCGAGTAGATCAGCATGGCTGCAAGCTAGTAACCGATCGCGAGACGAAAACTCATCGTCGTGGGCGGTCCAAGCGATCGTACGTGCCTTGCCGTGGCTCCTCCCTTGCGCGACAAGCGATCGCCGGG
>DASZCY010000074.1:0-9992 GCA_035942615.1 Solirubrobacteraceae bacterium
TCATCGCCGACATCCACTTCAACCACACGCTGGCGCTGAAGTCGATCGAGGCGGGCGCGCACTGCATCCGCCTCAATCCGGGCAACATCGGCGGCGCCGAGAAGGTCGGCCAGGTCGTCGACGCCGCGCGGGCGGCCGGCACCCCGATGCGCATCGGGGTCAACTCGGGCTCCCTGCCCAAGCACCTGCACGCGCTGGAGCGGGAAAATCCGGTGGAGGCGCTCGTGCGCGCCGCCGAGGAGTTCGTCGAGCTGATGCACCGCCTCGACTTCCACGACTTCAAGGTCTCGATCAAGTCGACCAGCGTGCCCAACACCATCGCCTCCAACCGGCTGCTGTCCGAGCGCATCGACCATCCCCTGCACCTGGGCATCACCGAGGCGGGCACGAAGTGGTCGGGCTCGCTGAAGTCCGCGGTCGGCCTGGGCGCGCTGCTGGCCGACGGCATCGGCGACACCATGCGCATCAGCCTGTCGACGTTCCACGCCGAGGAGGAGGTCAAGGTCGCATGGGAGATCCTCAAGGCCCTCAAGCTGCGCGAGCACGGACCGGTGCTGATCGCCTGCCCGACGTGCGGGCGCCTGCAGTTCGACATGGATACGGTGGTGGCCGAGATCGAGGAGCGCCTGCGCGCCTATGAGGACCCGGTCGAGGTCGCCGTCCTGGGCTGCGCGGTCAACGGCATCGGGGAAGCCTCCCACGCCGACTTCGGCATCACCGGCGCCAAGGACGAGGGCCTGGTCTTCAGCCGCGGCAAGCCGCTGCGCAAGGTGCCCACCGGGCAGCTCGTGGAGGTCCTCTTCGAGGAGATCGACAAGTACGCCACCCGCAGAGAGGTCGTCGTCGACGACGAGGTCTCGGCCGCCGCGGGCGCGCAGTGGCTCGCCCGCATCGAGGCCGAGAACGCCGGCGAGCTGACCCCCGAGCGCCTGGCCGCCCTGGAGAAGGCCAAGGCCCAGGAGACCGGCGGCGGGGAGGACCTGCTGGACGCAGCCGTCGTCGGGGACGGCGACGTGGTCAGGCGCCCGGCGGTGGACGAGGACGCATCGCCCACCGCCGGGCGGCGCTTCACGCGAGCCTAGGCGACCGTCACGCCTCCTCGGACAGGTCGCTCTCCTCGGGGAGCGGAATGCCCGCCTCGGCGGGCGCGGCGTCGGACGTTCCCGGAACGCCCGAGTGCGGCGACTCGTCCTGGCCCTGCTCCTGCTCGTCGTTTGCGTTCTCGCGGTCTCGATGCTCGGTCATGGGGTCTCGTTACCCGTTCTGGACAGCCTTAGGGCATCGGCCGGCTCAGCGAAGCCGCGTCGACGCCCATGTTGCCCGTGCCCAGCGCCACGGCGCGCCACTCTCCGGGGCCCGGCGAGGGGGCCAAGGCGGTGAAGTAGCCCTTGGGGCTGTCCACCGCGATGACGTCGCTCGCGGGGAACCACGGGGATTGGGCGTTGGGGCGCCACTCCAGACGCACGGCCGTCTTCACGCCGTTGGGCCGGTAGCGCACCTGGCCCCAAACCCACACGCTGTCGCCGGCGCGACCGACCAGAAACGGGAACTTGTAGGCCTGGAAGGCGGGCTTGGCGGCCCCGTTGGCGAACAGCAGCCCCGACTGGTAGGTCTTCCAGAAGGCCTTGCTGCCTGCCGTGTGCTGGCGAGCCGGTCCGGCGTCGCTGAGCAGGAACTGTGCCTGGCTGGCGAGCCGGGGGTTGGCCCAGGCCAGGAACTCGCCCTGGTTGCTCCACAGCGCGCCGTCGCCCAGCGAGACGCCCTGGTGGGGGTCGGGCGGGCTGCTCTCAAAGCCGAACTCCGTCATCCACAGCGGCAGGCCGGCGGGCAGCTTGCCGCCGGTGGCCTGGCTGATGGCGTCCAGCAGCTTGCCCAGTTCGCCGATGTTGGCCATCGTGAACCAGTCCTGGTCGGGGTTACCCGCCGTGGGGGAGACGTTCTTGGTGTAGGGGTGGTGGGCGAAGCCCGTCGCCCGCGTGGCGCCGAAGCGCGCGCAGTCGCGTGCCCGCGCGCTGCGACCTCGCAGCTCGCGCAGGTTGGCGTCCACGCAGAACATCTCGCGCAGAAAGCGCCCGGGGGTGAGCGGCTCGTTGGCGGCCTTCTTGTCGTTGCCCTGCGGGGCGAGCTCGCCCAGCAGGATGCGGTCGCCGCCGTGACCCGCGGCGTTCAGTGCGGAACGTCCCGTGTGAAAGAGCGTGCGATACCGCTTGGCCGCCTCTGGGATGCGCAGCCCCGTGTCGGGATCGGTGCCCCACTGAGGCGCCAGCCAGCCTGCCTGGTTGGGCTCGTTCCACAGTGTCCACGTCGAGACGCGCGGCAGCTTGGAGCGCCCCGCGTTCTCGTCGCGCGTGCGTCCCGTATAGCGCTCGGCCACCGCGCGTACGAAGTCCTTGTAGTCGCCGGCGTCCGGCCGCCAGGCTTCCGCGTACTTGCGCAGGGAGCGCGGCGGCTTGCCGTGGGCCCAGGCGGGGCCGGGGCCCGTCACGTTGAGGAGCACGTCGATGTTCAGCTCGCGCGCGTAGCGCACCAGGTCGTCGAACTTGTCCCAGTTGCCCGCGGGGTAGGTGTGGGAGTCGCCGGCCCGGAAGCGCCGGCGCTGGCGCTGGGCGGCGCGGCGCTCCCTCGCACTGCCCAGGCGGCCGATCTCCGAGCGGCTGGGGTAGGCCCGCTCGGCGACGATCTTCCACAGCACGGTCACGCGGACCATGTCCACGCCCGCTCCCTTCATGGTGCGAAGCGTCTGCTGCATGCTGCCGGCGCCCTGGTACAGCAGGCGGTCGTCGTCCTGCACCACGGACTGCTGGGTCGGGCTGGCGAGCGCGGCCGGCGCCATGGCGGCGGCCAGCCCCAGCGCGAGCACGGTGGAACGGAAGGATCGGCGCAATGCGACTCCTGCGGACGGGTGGTTTCGATGGCCTCGAGCGGGGGAGCTTCCGTACGTCCCCCTGCCGCTCACGCCAACACGGGACGGTGCCAGATGTATCGGTGCGCACGCGTCGCTCCTCGAGCGGGAGCGCGTCCGCGGCGAACGTAGGATGTGCGGTCCCGATGCGCCTGTCCCAGCTGTTTCTGCCCACCGAGCGTGAGCCCCCGGCCGATGCCGAGGCGCTCTCGCACAAGCTCATGGTCCGCGCCGGGCTCGTCCGCCAAATGGGGGCGGGTCTGTGGTCCTGGCTGCCGGCCGGCTGGCGCACCCACGAGCGCATCGTGGCCATCGTGCGCGCGGAGATGGAGCGGGTGGGCGCGCAGGAGGTGCTCATGCCCGTCCTCCAGCCCGCCGACGCGTGGCGGCGCACGGGGCGCTACGACAGCGTGGGCGCCGAGCTGTTTCGCCTCAGCGACCGCCGTCAGGCCGATCTGGTGCTGGCCATGACCCACGAGGAGGCGATGACCTTCCACGTCGCCCAGGTCGTGCGCTCCTACCGCGAGCTGCCCTTTGCGCTCTTCCAATTCCAGACCAAGGAGCGCGACGAGCCCCGCCCGCGGGCCGGGGTCCTGCGCACGCGCGAGTTCGTGATGAAGGACGCCTACAGCTTCGACCGCGCCCAGGAGGGCCTCGAGCGCAGCTACGCCGCCCAACGCGACGCCTACGATCGCGTCTTCGATCGCTGCGGCCTGCGCTGGTACCGGGTGGAGTCCGACGTGGGGATGATGGGCGGCTTCGGGGCGCACGAGTACATGGCGCCCTGCCCGGCCGGTGAGGACGAGGTGGCGCTGGCCCCCGGGTACGCGGCCAACGTCGAGGTGGCCAGCGCGCAGCCGCGCGCGGTCGACCTCCCCGCGCCGCTGGCCGACGGACCCGCCCTGGTCGACACCCCCGGGCACACGACCGTGGAGGAGGTCTCGCGCGCGCTGGGCGTACCGCCGGGTGGCCTGATCAAGGCCTATCCGGTGGTCACCGAGGGCCGCGGCCTGGTCATGGTCTGCCTGCGCGGCGACCATCGCGTGAACGACGTCAAGCTGACCCATGCGCTGGGCGAGAGCTTCCGCCCCGCGCACGAGCACGAGATCGCCGAGCGCATCGGCCCACCGGGATTCATCGGCCCCGCGGGCGCCAACGTGCCCGTGTTGCTCGACGAGGCAGTGGGCGATGGCGGCTACGTGTGCGGCGCCAACCAGCCCGACCGCCACCTGCGCGGCGTCGAGCCCGGGCGCGACTTCCCCTTCAGCCGCGGCGACGTGCGCCGGGTCGATGCTGGGGACACCGTCGACGGGCACCCCATCACCATCGAGCCGTGCATCGAGGTGGGCCAGATCTTCAAGCTGGGGACGCGCTACTCCGACCCGCTGGGGGCCACCTACCTCGACGAGGCCGGGCGCGAGCAGGCCATCTGGATGGGCTCCTACGGGATCGGGCCCGCTCGCATCGCCGCCGCCGCCGTCGAGCAGCACGCCGACGAGCAGGGCATCGCCTGGCCGCGGGCCATAGCGCCCTACGACGTCGAGGTGATCGGGCTGGGCCGACGCGGCTCGCGCGAGCGCGAGGCGGCCGAGCGGCTCTACGATCAGGTCCGCGCGGTCGGGCTGACCGCGCTGCTCGACGACCGCGACGCCGGCCCCGGGGAGAAGTTCGCCGACGCCGAGCTGCTGGGTTGCCCCCTGCGCCTGACCGTGGGCAGGCGGAGCCTGGAGGGCGGAGCGGCCGAGGCGCAGGCGCGCCGGGGCCTGGCCGACCTGGAGCCGGTGCCGCTCGAAGACGCCGCGGAGACGGTGCGTGCGCGATGGGACGCGCTTCCGTAAAGGGTCACGACGCGGAGCGCGCGGGCCTGCGCTCCGAGCGCTCGGCGGGGGCCTCCGAGCGCCCCACCGCGCGGGAGCGGGTAGAGGAGCGCGCCGAACGCGCGCGGCTGACGTTTCGCCGCCTGGCCGGGCTGGACCGCTCGGGTCCCCCGCCGCCCGAGACGCTCGCGGGCCAGCCGTGGAATCCCTGGACGCTGCCCAACGCGATCGGGTTCGTGCGTCTGGCCCTCATCCCGGTCTTCCTGGGGCTGGCCTTCTCGGCCCAGGACGGCGTGGACGCGGCGCCCGCCGGCGTCTTCGCGATCATCGCCTGGAGCGACTATCTCGACGGCATCGCGGCACGCCTGACCGGCCAGTACAGCCGTCTGGGGACCCTGCTGGATCCACTGGTTGACCGCCTGCTGGTGGTCGCGGGCTTTGTGGTGTGCTGGAACTTCGAGCTGCTGCCCCGCTGGGCCATCGCGGCCCTGATGGCTCGTGAACTGCTCATGCTGGCGGGCGCGCGCTTCTGGTTGCGCCACGGGCTGCAACTCAAGATCAATTGGTTCGGCCGCCTGGCGGTGTGGCCTACCATGGCCGCCGTCTTCAGCGCCCTGGTGGGGCTGCTGACGGTCGGCGAGGTCTTTCTGTATTTGGGGCTCGCGCTGTCGTGGACAGCGGCCCTGCTGTACCTGCGCGGAGGCGTGCGTCAACTGCGCGCGCGTAAAGCCTCAAGCTCAGGTTGAAGCTGTGGCGCGGGTGGAGTATGGTCGCGCTTCCCGCGCCCAGGAGACGCCCATGATGGACACCTTTCCCGACCTCGGCTCCCTCTCCGACCAGGAGTTGAAGGACCTCATTCAGCAGCTCACCGAGGAGGAGGTCGAGGTCTCCTACCGTCGACGCATTCTGCACGGGAAGATCGACATCCTGCGCGCCGAGCTGGTCAACCGCTTGCGCAAGAAGCACGAGACCGGTGAGGACGTGATCTCGGGCGCCGACGTCGAGCGCCTGACCGACATCCTCAGCGGGCGCGCGGGCGATCCGGACGCCCGCGACGAGTGAGCGAAGGCCCGCACGAGGATGGCCCGCCACTGCCCCGAGTGCGGCTTCGTCAACACCGAGGGCGCCAACTACTGCTCGAAATGCGGCGCCTACCTGGGTGCAGAGGACCTGCCCAAGGACTCCACCACGGCCACCTACCGGGTGGGCGAGACCGGCGAGCTGATCCCCGTCGAGCTCGACGAGGTCGTGGCCTCTCAGGGCGCCGCGCTGGTCATCCGTTCGGGCGGCGGGCGGGTGGGGGAGAGCTTTCCGCTGGCCGGCGAGCGCCTGACCATCGGCCGGCGCCCCGACTCCGACGTGTTCCTGGACGACGTGACCGTCTCACGCGACCACGCGCTGCTGGTCGCCCGCCAGGACGCCTACTTCCTGGACGACCTGGGCTCGCTCAACGGCACCTACGTCAACCGTCATCGCATCGAGTCGCACCGCCTGGAGGACGGCGACGAGCTGCAGGTCGGCAAGTACAAGCTGACGTTCCTCCAGCGCTGATGGCCTCCCGGACCGATCTCGCACAGCTCGAGCCCGACGACGCGCCCCCCGGCAAGGCGATGACCATCGGTGCCGTCTGCAAGGCGCTGACCCCCGAGTTTCCCGACATATCGATCTCCAAGATCCGCTACCTGGAGGACCAGAAGCTGCTCGCGCCGCGGCGCACGCCCGGTGGCTACCGGCTCTACTCGCCCGGGGACGTCGGGCGTCTGCGCACCATCCTGCGCCTGCAGCGCGACGAGTTCCTGCCGCTGCGCGTCATCCGCCAGGAGCTGGCCGTGGGGCGCCACGTCGACGCCGAGGTGCCCGCGCCCCCGCAGTCGTCGGGCGGTGCGCGCCGTCGCGACCTGAGCGTGCGCCATCGCGGCACGCTGCACTCGCTGGAGGACGTGCTGGAGGAGACACGGGCCGATCCGGGGCTGCTGCGCGAGCTGGAGGAGTACGGGATCGTGCGCGGCGAGGCGCGGGAGGGCACGCGCTGGTACGACGAGACCGACCGCGAGATCGTGCGCGCCGTCACCGAGTTGGCGCGCTACGGGGTGGGCGGGCGCAACCTACGCGTCTTTCGTACCTCCGCCGACCGCGAGGCTCAGCTGCTGCAGACGATCCTCGCCCCCGCGCTGCGCTCGCGCAACCCCGACCGGCGCAAGGAGGCACTCGATGCCCTCGAGAACCTCACCGCGGTGGCCTCCCACCTCAAGCACCTGCTGCTGATCCGCGACCTGCGCAAGATCGCCGGGTGAGCGCCGGGCACGCCTTCGACGGCGTGAAGCTGGCCTCCTATGTCCGGGAGATCCCCGACTTCCCCCAGGAGGGCGTGGGCTTCAAGGACATCACGCCGGTGATGGCCTCTCCCGAGGCGCTGCAGGCCTCGGTCTCGGCGCTCGCCGGCTACGCGCGCGAGGTGCGCGCGGAGGTGGTCATCGGCGCGGAGGCGCGGGGCTTTTTGCTGGGCCCCGCGATCGCGCTGGCCGCGGGCTGTGGCTTCGTGCTGGCGCGCAAGCCAGGCAAGCTGCCCTACACCACCGTGCGTGCGGAGTACCTGCTCGAGTACGGCACCGACGCGCTGGAGCTGCACTCCGACGCGGTGTCCCACGGGGCACGGGTCCTCGTGCACGACGATCTGCTGGCCACGGGCGGCACGGCCAAGGCGCTGTGCGATCTGGTCGAGCAGCTGGGCGGCACGGTGGTGGGCTGCGGGTTTCTCATCGAGCTCGAGTTCCTCGACGGACGCGCGAAGCTCGAGGGCTTCGACGTGCACGCGCTGCTGGGCTACCCGGAGGGCTGATCGGTGCCCACCACGCGGCGCACGCGCACGCTGGAGGCCGCACCCCAGGAGGTCTGGCGGGTGGTGGGCGACCCCCATCACCTGCCGCGGTGGTGGCCCAGGGTCACGCGGGTGGAGGGCGTGGACCCCGGGGCCTTCACGCAGGTGTTCATCACCGCCAAGGGACGCACCGTGCGCGCCGACCACCGTGTGATGGCCCGCGAGGAGGGTGCGGCGCCCTCTGTTGCGCGGCGCCTCGAAGCGGCAGCTCGACGAGGCGCTCGACGGGCTGGCCGCGCTGGTCTAGGCGGCCCGCCGGCTCACCCGCCGGGCTGCTGCCCGGCGCCGCCCTGAGGTTGCTGGCCTTGGCGATCGCCCAGCAGGCGCCCCTGCAACACGACCTCGCCGGGCTCGCTAGCGGTCGCCCGGGCGCTCTCCCGGGTGATGATGATCTGCGAGAACTGAAGGGCTTGGGGCGGCAACCCGCGCTGGGCGGCCAGCAGCGGCTGCTGCTGGGTGGGCTGCTGCTCGGGGTAGCCGAGCAGCTCGGCGCCCTGGTCGGTGCCGTTGGTCAGCCAGATGGCGTACACCCCGCGCTCCGCGGTCGCCGGCGGCAGTCCCTGGGCGACCAGGCGCAGCGCGAGCTGGTTCTGCTGGCGGATGATCTGGCCGGCGCCCAGCGCCTGGGTTTCGGTGCCCTCGGGCGGGAAGAGGTTGGGCTGAGCGATGACCTGCGGCTGCGGCTGGGGCCGGGCCTGGCCCTGCTGGGCGCCGCCACCACCGTCATCGCCGCCGGTGACCAGCAGCACCACGACCACGGCCAGCGCGATGCCCAGGCCAGCCAGCAGCAGGATCCCGCCCAGGCGCGACGAGCGCTCTGCCTCGTCGCGCTCGTGTCGGGGCTCCTCATCGTGCGCCGCGCTCTCGCCCCGTCGCTCCTCGCGCGTGGGCTGCGCCGCCGCGGCGGCGGCGATCGCGTCCTCGTGCCCCCCGCCGTCGTCGTGCCCATCCTCCTCGGGGATCTCGGGCAGCCGGTCTGCGTTCAGCGGGCGCAGCCCGTCGGCCACCACGCGCGCCCAGCCGCGCCCTGCGGCCGAGCTGGCCAGGAACTCGCGCGTCTGCGCGCGCTCGGCGGCGGGCTGCTGGCCCAGCAGGTAGTCCGACAGCTCCTCCTGCCGGTCGGGACTGAGGGCGGCCGCCTGGGGTCCCAAGGTTCCGAGGGCCGCGTGGGCGCGCTCGCGCACGCCCTCGGGGTCGACACGCAGCATCGAGGAGAGCCCCTCGTAGGTACGCCCCTGCTTGAGCAGCAGCTGGAGGACCGCCCGCTGATCGGCGGGAAGCTGATCGAGGCTGGCCATCGAGGCGGAGACCCTACCGCGTGGTGGCGACAGGGTGACGAGGATGGTGCACGCGACGGCTGACGGCCGCCCTGCTGCGCCCAGGGTCATTAGGGTCGGGTGCGTGGAGCCCGATCCCATCGCCCCGACCTTCGACGATCTCCTCGGCCTCGAGATCCTCGACAGCTCCGACGACCAGGTCCGCGCCCGCGTACCCGTGCGCGACGCCGTCAAGCAGCCCATGGGCCTCGTCCACGGCGGTCTGCACGCCGCGGTGGCCGAGTCGCTGGCCACCGCGGCCACACAGGCCGCCCTCGGCGACGAGGACGCCACGGCGGTCGGCCTCGCCACCAGCACGGCCTTTCTGCGCCCGATCACCGCGGGCGCGGTGCACGCCCATGCCCGCCGCCTGCACCGCGGGCGCACGACCTGGGTGTGGAACGTCGAGCTCACCGACGATGCCGGCCGCCTGTGTGCGACGGTGCGCATGACGGTGGCGGTGCGCCGGGCGATCGGGCCTGACCCGCCTTAACTAGGTTGGAGTCATGTCTCTGGCCAGCACCGGCTCGCTCGTAGGGGGAGCGCTCATCCTGGCTGCGTTCATCGCACTGCAACTTGGTCGTGTCGACGCCGACGACCGCAGGTACCTGGCGCTCAACACGGGCGGAGCCGTCGTGCTGGTCGCCTCGGCGCTGCTGGCCCAGTTGTGGGGCTTTGTAGTGCTCAACGTGGTGTGGGCCAGCGCCAGCGCATGGGGGCTGGTGCACAGGCACGTACACGAAGAAGACCTGCGGGAGCGCAGCACTTCGTCTTCTTGAGCGCTGATCGGCATCGCGGCCGCTTGCCGCGTTCCCGGCCCCGTCAGCGGGCGACGGCGGTGGCTCGGCCGGCTTCGACCTCGTAGGCGTGCTCGCAGACCATGGGGTTTACCGGGCCCGGCGCCCGCCGCCCAGGCCCGCTTGAGCGTTTCGGCGAGGTCCCGGTCGAGCTGGCGGACATGCCCGAACGTGAACGAGCGCAGAAGCGTCCCCAGCGTGGACGGCGCGACCACGTCATGGCCGAGGACCTACCGGCCGCGCCGGACGCCACCGCGCGACACGCGCGACTCTCTCACTGAG
>DASZCY010000075.1:0-35075 GCA_035942615.1 Solirubrobacteraceae bacterium
CTACCAGCTGAGCTACGCCCACCAGGACGGGTTGAATCTAGCAGCGCCACCGCGCCTGTCGGCCGCGCCCAAACCGAGCCGTCGTTGATCTATCCGCGTCGAGCGGCCTTGCTGATCACCTGCGGCTCCACGTTCTGCACGCGCTCAAGGCCCTCGAGGCGCGAGAGACCCCGCAGCGCGTCCGCGATCACGCCGCTGCCGGCGCGCACCCAGGCCGCATGCGGTGCATAGCGAAGGACCTCGTCCACCAGGTAGCCCGCTCTGGCCAGCTCGTCGCGCTGATGATCGGCGATCACGTCCTCACTGAAGCGCACGAGGACGCGCCCGGTGGGCACGACCACGCCGCCCCCGGGGACCCGGCGGTACACGGGACCCAGGATCGCCTCCTCGCTGCTCTCGGCCGCACGGTCTTCCGCCGGCTCGACCGAGAAGGCGGCCTCCTCCACCGTGGCCGCCGTCGCGCCCGGCGCCCCCCCGTGGTGGATGGCCACCAGGTCCTCGGCGAGCTCGTAGGCGCAGCGGTCGCGTTCGCTGCCGGCCGGCAGCGTGCGGGGCGCGGAGCGTGTGGATGGTGGAGGGTCCACCGTCCTATTCTTGCGCCGGGCTCCCGTCCCTTGCCAGCGGAGGGCAACGAGGAGAGAATGGGAGGAAGGCGGTCCTGTGGGCCGCGTAGCGATCCAAGGAGGGATTCTCAATGGTGTCGTGCCGCTTCGGAGGGAGCGACGGAGTCGAGCTACGGCTCGAGGACCAGGGTGACCTCGTCGTCGTCCGTACCCATCGCCGGGGAGCTCGCCACGATGTCTCCCCGCTGTCCCGCCAGAGCCGTGCTGCGGGTGCCGAGCTCACGCCCCTCTTCGGGTTCGCCCCGGCCGGGGTGGGTGTGTACCAGGCGCCCGGCGGGCGCGCGCAGCAGCTCGCCGAGACGCTGGATGCCGATCCCGGGGTGAGGTTCGCCGGACGGGGGCTGCGCGATCAGCACGGGGCGCCCGTGGTCTACACCGAGAACCTGTTCGTCAAGTTCGTCGACGACGCGCAGCCAGCGCAGTGCGAGGAGGCCATCGGCGCTGTGGGCCTCTCGGTCAGGCGCCCCCTGAGCTATGCCACCAACGCGTACTTCGTCGCCGGCCCCGAAGGGATCGGCCGGGAGATCTTCTCGCGCGCCGCGCAGCTGCTGGAGCGCGAGGACGTGGAGCTGTGCCATCCAGAGCTGGTGCGTGAGGTCGGGTGGAACGCCGCCTTTGCCCAGCAGTGGCATCTTCAGCGCACGGTCATCGACGACACGGCGGTCGACGCGCATGCCAACGTCACCGCCGCCTGGGAGCTGACCCAGGGCGAGGATGTGCTGATCGCCATCGTCGACGACGGGGTCGACATCGACCACGAGGAGTTCTCGGCCTCCGACAAGGTCGTGGCATCGCGCTCCGTCTCGCCGCCCCGTTCCGACGACCCGCGCCCGAGCGAAGGCTCCAACCACGGGACCGCCTGCGCGGGAGTGGCCTGCGCCGACGGCTCCCAGGGAGCCAGCGGCGTGGCACCGAAGGCTCGGCTGATGCCCATTCGCCTGCAGTCGGGCCTCGGCTCCCAGGACGAGGCCGATGCCTTCGTCTGGGCGGCCGAGCACGGCGCGGACGTCATCTCGTGCAGCTGGGGGCCCGTCGATGGCCGCTGGTGGGACCCCGACGATCCGGTGCACCAGCAGGTGGTGCCTCTCCCCGACTCCACCCGCCTGGCGATCGACTTCGCCGTCGAGCAAGGTCGTGACGGCCGAGGCTGCGTGATCACCTGGGCGGCGGGCAACGGCAACGAGAGCGTCGACAACGACGGCTACGCGGCCTACGAGAAGGTCATCGCGGTGGCGGCCTGCAACGACGGTGGGACCCGAAGCGCCTACAGCGACTACGGCGACGCCGTCTGGTGCTGCTTTCCCAGCAACCACGGAGAGCCGTCGCTGACCCCGGGGATCTGGACCACCGACCGCACCGGCGCGGAGGGGTACAAATCAGGCGACTCGACGCTCGGCGACGACGCGGGCGACTACACCAACTCCTTCGGGGGAACGTCGAGCGCCTGCCCCGGCGTCGCGGGGGTCGCCGCCCTCATCCTGGCCCACAACCCGGAGCTCTCCTTCTCCGAGGTCAAGGAGGTCCTGCGCACCTCGTGCGATCGCATCGACGACTCGCCGGGGGAGTACGACGACGAGGGCCACAGCCCGCAATACGGCTTCGGACGCGTGAACGCCGAGGCCGCGCTCGAGCGCGCGAGGCAGGCCGACTAGCCCGCGGGGTCCCTCGCCGCGGGCGCGCAGCGCTCTCAGCGCACCGCCACCCCTTCCGGCGGCACCGCCGCCGGATCGGGGGCGGCCTGGGACGCGATCGCCGGCGCCAGCGCGACGGCGCCCGCCGCTCCCACGACCAGAGCGGACTGGACCGCCAGCGCCAGCGCATTGGAGTCGATGCCCGTGCTCGCCAGCCCCGCGAGGAAGCCAGCGCCGGCGCCCGCCAGAACGGCCACGCCCGCGGAGCCCGCACCGACCGCGCGCGCGACGACGGCGCCCGCCAGCGCAGCGCCGACCGCGACCGAGACGCCGTAGCGCAGGTCCTGGGCCTCCCATCCCGCGGCGTAGCGCAGCGCCATGTAGGTCGTCGCCTCGGCCAGTCCGGCCAGGGCGCCGAGGGACAGCCCGCCCAGCACCGCGCGCCGCGATGCCCCTCCGCCGCCGGCGCGCCGACGCACGGCGACCACCGCACCCAGCACCGCGGCGGCCACCACCGTCCACACGATGGCCCGCTGTGCCGCGTATGGGCCGAAGCGCTCGCCCAACTCCCCCAGCCAGGGCCCCGACCATGGGGCAAGGGCGCCGTCGATGTCGCCCTTGGGCCGGGCCTCGGCGATGGGTGCGGTCAGGACGGCGCCAAGGACCCCCGCCAGGGTCGCGCCCGCCACCAGGACGCCCGCCATCGTCCGCCCCTCAGGAGCGGACGTCGCCACGGAGGTCGCCGTCACCGGCTCCGCGGGCTCAGCGACGGCCGAGACCGTCGACTCGCCGAGGACCGCGTGCAGGCACTCGTAGAGCCGTTCGACGTCGTAGTCCCAGCGCAGGTCGGTGATCTCCACCGCGTTGCGACGGCTCAGGGGCCGCAGCCCTTCGGGCAGATCCTCGGCAGCCGGGATGGCCGCCCCGTCGACGAGCACGGGGATGACGCGCACGTCGGGGCGCGCCAGCGCACGTTCGATCTCCAGGCGGACCAGGTCGTCGGGGGCATCCAGGCGGGGATGCCCACCCGGGCCGGTGACCGTCGCCCACCGCGGGCCGATGACCGCCAGGAGCACCTCGCAGCCGTCCATGACCCCCTCGATGTGATCACGGAAGTCCACCCCCGGAGCGATCGACACGTCGCGAAAGACCCGGTCGGCACCGAAGCGTTCGCGCAGATCGCTGTGCAGGCGCCCGGCCCAGCCGGCCGAGTCCGCGCGGCGGTAGCTGATGAAGATGCGGGCCGAGCTCATGCCGCTCCCTTCGCCGCGGTGTCCTGGCGTTGCTCGGAGACCCACGCGGCGTGCTCCTGGGAGACCAGGCCCTCGACGCGCTCGGCCAGCAGGGCCACCGGGCGCTTGGCATCCGCGTACGGCCCCGCCCGGGCCAGGTACAGGAACTTCTCGTGGCGCAGCGCCTCGCAGGTCGAGCGATACGCGGTCCAGTTCTGCTGATACTGAAACAGTTGCTGCAGGCCCTCGAGCACCACGATGAGCGCCCCCATGGCCCCGGCCACCGCCGCGGGCGCGCCGGCGGCCGCCACCACCGGGATCGCGGCGGCGATCACGATCTGGGCGACCTTCAGTCGCAGGTACCAGCGCTTGTCCTGGATCGAGCGGCGGTCGTACCAGGCGATCTGCTCCTCCAGCCGCTCCCGGGTGCCGACGAGGGGATCCTGCGCGGCGCTGTTCTCCGCGGGGGACTCGATGCTCTGTTCGATAACCGCTGTCACCGGCTGGCGCTTCCCGTGGCCACCCTGGCGCCGACGCGAGCGGGCAATGGCGTTGCTCCGCGCGGCGTCGAACGTCTGACGGACTCTACATAGAGACGCGCCGGGTGGCTAGAGATCGGCCGGGTCGAGGCGACCGGCGCAGTCTGGGACCTGGCGGGCGCCCCCGTGGTCACGCACCGGCGGCGACGAAGCGCGCCCTGATCTCCCACGGGTCGCGCACGAGGAGCCCGCCGCCTGCCGAGTCCTCGACGACGGCGCCGGCCGCGGCGGCCCGGGCGCGGACCGCCTCGACCTCCTGCGCTCCCTCGAGCACGATCGTCCACTCGCGCAGCCCGACGGTGCCCGCGGGGGCCGGGCCGACGCCCTGACCCTGCCAGACGTTGAAGCCCAGGTGATGGTGATAGCCGCCGGCGGACACGAACGCGGCGGTCCCGCCGAGAACCTGCATCAGCTCGAACCCCAGCACGTCGCGGTAGAAGGCCAGGCCCTCGCCGATGTCGCCCACGTGCAGGTGGACGTGGCCCATGACCAGTCCGGGCGGGGCGGGCGGCGGGGCACCGTCGCCGTCGGCGACCTGCAGGAGGTCGCGCAGGTCCAGCGCCGCCGTGAACATCCCGATGCGCTCTCCCGGCGCCTCGGGCGCCGGCCACTGCGCGCGCGGTCGGTCGGCGTAGAGCTCGATGCCGTTGCCATCGGGGTCCGCGAGATACAGCGCCTCCGAAACGCCGTGGTCGGCGGCGCCCGACAGCCGCGTGCGGGCGGCCACCAGGCGGGCCAGCGCGCCGGCCAGCTGAGTGCGACCGGGGTACAGGAGGGCGAGGTGGAAGAGGCCTGCGTGCCGACCGGCGGGCCGGGCGCCGGGCTCCCCGACGAGGCGCAGGAGATCCTCCTCACCCGCCCCCAGCGCAGCCCGCCCGTCCTCGCGGCGGTGGATCTTCAGGCCCAGGGACTCCTCGTAGAAGGCCACCGAGCGGCCCAGGTCGGCGACGGTCAGCTCGACGGGTCCCAGGCGCAGCGCGGCGGGCAGGGTCGCGGTCGACGTGGTCATGCAAGCTCGCGGCGCAGGGCCTCGCGCAACCGACCGCCGATGCCCACACCACGCGATGACGGCCGCTGCCCGCCCAGCGCGGCCACGGTGACCAGCCGAACCGAGGAGGTCAGCAGCACCGCCTCGGCCTGCTCGAGGCGCTCGAGGACCACCGGTTCCTCGCCGGCCTCGAGCCCAGCGCGCTGAGCGACCCCGGGCAGCGCGGCACGCATCACGCCGGCCAGCAGGCGACCGTCCGCGGGCGGCGTCACCAGCCGGTCGCCCTCCAGCACCCAGACGTTGGCCCACGCGGCCTCGAGCACCGCACCGTCGAGATCGACGAGGAGCGGGCATGCACCGTGGCGTCTCGAGCAGGCGTCGAGGAGCCGGCGGTCGGCCCACTTGTGCTCGCCCAGGCCGCCGGGGAGGAGGAGCGGCGCCAGCGCCACGGGAGCGCCCGAGCCCAGCACGCCGCGCTCGGCGGGAGGCACGTCGCAGGTGAGGCCGTCGTCGCCCGGGGCGACCTCGATGCGCAGGCGCGCCCAGGCCCACGGTGCGTCTGCGGCGCGGCGGCGCACGCGCGCGGCGAGCCCGCACGGCAGCGGTGCGCCCAGCACCGTGCGCGCGCTGTGCGCCAGGCGAGCGAGATGCGCGTCGAGGGCCAGCGGCGTGCCGTCGCGCACGGCGAGCGTCTCGATCAGTCCCTGCGCAGGATCGGGGCGCGGGCCACCGGCCCAGCGAAGCGCCGGCTTGACCTCTCCGGCGGTGGTGGCCCGAGGGGGCCCGGGCGGTCGCGTGACAAGCGCACCCGGCGCGGGGGCACCGCGAGGATCGGGCTCGGGCAGATCCGCGTTGAGCGCGCGCGCCAGCGGGGCGGCCTTGCGCCACGCCTCACGCACCTCGGCGTCGGGGTCCGAGTCGGCCACGATCCCGCCTCCCGCCCCCAGCCACACACGGTCGCCGCGGACCTCGAAGGTGCGGATGGCGACGTTCAGCTCCAGGCCGGCCGCGGGGCTGGCGTAGCCCACGGCGCCCGTGTAGGTCTCGCGGGCGGTGGCCTCCAGCGCTGAGATGACCTCGAGTGCCTGCACCTTGGGCGCCCCGGTCACCGAGCCCGGCGGGAAGGCGGCGCGCACGAGGTCGGCGTCGGTCACGCCCTCGCGCAGCCGACCCTCGACCGTGGAGACCAGGTGCCACACGCCGGGGTGGGGCTCGACGTGGGGCGGGCGAGCGGCGATCGACCCGTAGCGACAGACTCTTCCCAGGTCGTTGCGCATGAGGTCGGTGATCATCACGTTCTCGGCCGCGTCCTTGGCCGAGGCCATGAGATCGTCGCGCTGGGCCGCAGCGCGGAGAGGATCGGCGCTGCGCGGCGCGGTGCCCTTGACCGGCCGCGTCTCGACATGCTCGCCGTCACGGCGCAGGAAGAGCTCGGGCGACAGGCTCATGACCGCCTCGCCGGGCCGGGCGAAGAACGCGGCGAAGGGAGGCCGCAGTCGTGTCCGCGCCGCGGCGAAGGCGTCGATCGCCGCGCCGCGCAGGCGGCCTTCGAAACGCAGGCAGACGTTGGCCTGGTAGATCTCCCCCGCGGCGATCCGCTCCAGGCAGGCGGCGACCGCGTCGCAGTGGCCGGCGTAGCCCGGAGGGCGGGGCGCGAGCTCTTCGAGCTTCCACGGGCGCGGGTGCGCGGACGCGCGCAGGCGGTCGACCACCAGCGCGAGGCGATGCTCCAGCGCCTCGCGGCGCTCGGGCGTGAACAGCGCCTCGAACCACCAGCGACCTTCGCGATCCAGGCGCAGCAGGTGGTCGTAGAAGGCCAGCGACGCGGCGGGCAGCGGATCGGGGCGCGGCGGCCCGGGGGTAAGGCGCTCGATCGCTCGGCCCACACCGAAGCCCCAGCAACCGAACCAGCCGCCGCCCACGATCGCCTCGCCCCCCGCCCGCCGCGACTGCCCGAGCACGGTCAGCGCCGCCTGCGCGCCGGTCACGACGCGCAGCGGCTCGGAGCCCAACAGCGCTCCCCCACCGGCCCAGTCGCCCACCAGTGCGAAGGGTCGGCGATCGTTGCGCAGGGATAGCAGCGCCTGCTCGGGCGTGGGGTCGGCCTCGAGCGCCACGCGCACCGCTTCCGCCCCCGACGGGCGGCCCAGCGCCGGCGAGGTCCGCACTGTGTGCACCCCACGACCGTACCGGCCGGCGCGCGGCGCGCGGCGCGCGGTGTGCGCACCGCGCGCCGGCCGCGCCGGCCTGCCGGTCATCCCGGCGCCGCCTTCAGGCGCCGGGGTTCATCAGCGACCGGTCTTCTCCTCGGGCTTGCCGCCAAGCCGAGCCCCGCCCACCGTGGCGGCCAGAACCAGCGCGGCGGCGACGAGGATGATGTCCTTGAGGACGTACTGGCCCTCCAGCGTCGGTGCGCCGTGCGGGCCGTCGAACAGGCGGGCGGTCAGCAGCACCAGCGGGGACAGGATGCCGATCAGCTGGACACCCAGCAGGTAGACGGCAGCGCGCACCGCGCGTCCGCTGATCAAGCACAGCCCGATGACGCACTCAAGCGTCGCCACCGCCACCAGCGCGACGCCGCCGGGGATGAGCCCGAACATGAGCATGTCGATCGTCCTCACGACCAGGTCCTGGGCCGGGCTGACGCCGGGAAAGAACTTCAACGCCCCGAAAAGCAGGAAGATGACCCCCATGCTCACGCGCAGGATCGCGATGCTGTGGGCGATCAGCCAGCGCTGGGCGCCGGCCTCCAGTTCCTGCAGTCGCGCGGCCACGCTGGCCGGGCTCGGGCCCCCAGGGCGCGAACGCAGCGGGCGGGGAGTGGTGGGCAGGTGACGGGCGACCACGCCCGATGCAGAAGAGGCAGAAATTCGAATCCCTTCGATGGTGGGTGTCCAGACGAACGACATCGAGACTGTCTGCGACGACCACTGTCGACGCGCTGTCGAGAGGCTGGGGCGAATCGGCGGAAACCTTGTCGGGCGTGGAAGCGATCGCCCGCTCTGTGTCGCCCTCGCGACCTGGGGGGCACACTCCGCGGCGGCCATCGACCAACGGCTTTGCCGTCGGTGCGCGCCGCCTGCGGCCCCCTAGACGGTGAGCAGGTGGTGGTGGCGCTGCTCGAGGTCGGCCGTGAGCAGCGGCGCGTTCATCGCGCGCGTCCGCACGAGCGCGGAGCGCACGTGGCCGGTGGCCAGCGCCCGGTCACCCCATGTGGCGGCCAGCAGCGCGAGGTAGCCCTCGACAGGGCCCCAGAAGGACGAGTAGGCGACGACGACGTTGCGGTGCGCATGGGGACTGAGCGCCGCATAGAGCGCCCTGGCCCGCTCGGCGTCGTGGAACTTCACGCATAGCTCGCTGAGAAGGGCCATGGTCGTGAGCCAGAACATCCCGCGGGCGAGCGCGTCCGGGCCATCGGCCAGCTGGTCTTCGTACATCGTCCGGGCGGTGTCCTCGTCGCCGGCCTCGGCGTGCATGAGCGCGAGCGCGCTGGGCCATCCCGTCCCGCGCCCGCCGCCGCGGGCGAGGCGCTCGGCGACCGGGATGAGCTCGGCGAGACGACCCTGGCGCCGGCGCAGCATGAGGAGCTTCGCCGCCCAGGTGCTCACGGCGTCCTGGGTGGAGGCACGCTCCCCGTGGCGCAGGCACTCCTCCGCGCAGCGCTCGGCCAGCTCGACGTCGCCGGCCAGCTCGGCCAGGGTCCCCCGCCAGCCCACCGCGATGCTGTGGAAGAGCGGCTGGCGCAACTCCTTGGCCAGCGCTTCGAGCTGGAGCTGTTCGCGCTCGGCCTCCTCGAGCTCGCCCAGCTCGAGCAGGTCGTAGAGACGCCACTGGTGGCGCTCCGCCGACAGCTCCCGGTGTCCGCCGTCGAGGCGCATGAGCTCTTCGCTCAGCGACCGGCGCTCGTCGAGGTGGCGCACGTCCAGCAGCGTGACGTGACGGGCCAGGAGCGCCGCGATCACCACGTCGGCGTCGTCCAGTCGGCGGGCCATGGCAAGGGCCTCGGCGCTCAGGGCGCCGGCCCGCTCGTGCTCGGTGGGGAAGGCGAGGTTCTCGGCCAGGCGGGCGAGCAGGAGGGCCCGCAGCGGGCTGTCGTCGGAGCCCAGCGCGTCCACGGCCTCCTGGAGCATCTCGCGGTAGCGCGAGCCAACGTAGCCCGCCTCCCAGTAGCGGGCGCCGAGCCCCAGGGCGGCTCGGGCGAGCTGTTCGGCCGCCCCTCGGCGGACCGCGCAGTCCGCGGCGGTCAGGAAGGTGTCGCGGGCTTGGTCGTCGCCGGCATGCCATTGCACGCGCCCGAGCGCGAGCAGCACCTCGCAGCGACCTGCCTCGTCGTCGTCCTCGAACAGCGCCAGCGCCCGGCGGAAGTGCTCGGCAGCCTCCTCGTAGGCCAGCAGGTCCGTTGCGCGCCTGCCTGCCTCGACCGCGTAGCGCCGGGCCGGGCCGGCCCCCGCGAAGTGCCGCGCGAGCTGAAAGTGGTGGGCGAGCTCGGCGGGGTTGACGCTCTCGCGGCCTGCGAGCTGCTCGAGCGCCTCGGCCACGCGGTGGTGCAGCCGGACCCGGCGGCTGGCGGTGAGCTGGCGGTAGAGGACCTCGCGCACAAGAGCATGAGAGAACGTGAACACGTCGATGCGATCGACGACCTCGAGGACCAGCCCGCTGGCCATGCTCTCCTCCAGCGCGGACATCACCTGCTCGGGCGTGGCGTCGACGAGCCGCTCGACGACGCCGAGGCGGAAGTGGCGCCCGACGACCGAGGCCGCGGTCAGCACTTCCACCCCCAGCGGGGAGAGGTGGCGCACGCGGCGCACGATGACCTCGGCCACGCCCTCGGGGACCCCGAGTCGCTCCAAGGCAGTCTCGGTCGCCACCTCCTCCATGGGCAGGCCGGAGTCGACCAGGGCACGCAGTGTCTCCTCCACGAAGAAGGTGTTGCCCTCGGTCTGCTCGTGCAGCCGACGGACGAAGCCCGGCGTCACGCCCAGCCCGAGCCGGTCGGCGACCAGCACCTGGGTGTCACGCTCGTCCAGCCCACCCAGCGTCACCCGGTCGTAGCGCCGCTCGCGACGAAGGTCGCTCAGCAGGTCGACCAGCGGATGGTCGGGGCCGACCTCGACGTGGCGGAACGTGCCGACGACGAGGAGGTTCGCGAGCTGCGGGTGTCGGAGCAGGTGGCGCAGGAGCAGCAGCGTCGGCTTGTCCGCCCAGTGCAGGTCGTCGAGGATCAGCAGCAGCGGCCACCGGCGCCCGGCACGGTCAACCAGGGCGGCGACCGCCTCGAAGAGCCGGTAGCGCAGCGTCTGGTCATCGACGATCGCGGACGGGGCCGGCGGGTCGACGGGCGGCGCGAGGTCGGGCAGGAGACGGCCGAGGACGGCGCGCTCCGGCTCCGCGTCGCCAGCGACATCCGCGCCCCCGTGAGCGAGCAGGTGGCGAAGGGCCTCGACGAACGGCTGGTGGGGAAGCAGCGCGTCCTCGTCGGCGCGCCCGTAGAGGACGGCGCCGCCATCGGCGTGGACCTCCTCGGCGAACTGGGCCGCCAGACGCGTCTTGCCCACCCCGGCCTCGCCGACGAGCAGCACCAGTCGCGTCTGACCGGCGCTGCTCTCCTGCCAGCGCGAGCGCAGCCTCGCGACGCACGACTCGCGGCCGACGAACGCGCCTTCGACCATCGTCGATGTGATCGCGGGCAGGGGGATGATGGCGGGCTCGGCTGGGGGCGCCGCCGGTGGCGGCGCCGGCGGGCTCTCGTGCAGCAGGCGTCCATGCAGGGTCATCAGCGCCGGGGAGGGGCGGGCGCCGAGCTCCTCGCGCAGCAGCACACGCAGGCGCTCGAACGTGCGCAGCGCCTCGGCGACGTCGCCGCGGCCCGCCTGGGCCTCCATCAGCAGCGCGTAGCCTCCCTCCCGGAACGGCTGTCTCTCGATCAGGGCCATGGCCGGGCGCTCGGCCCCGGCCAGCCACCGTCCCCCCAGGTCGACCCCGGCGCGCGCCGCGGTCTCGAGGGCCCGCTGCTCGAGCTCGCCGGCGTGGGCGCGCCACGTGTCCACCCAGTCGCCCTGCTGGCCGGGCAGGAGGGGCTGGGCGAGCACCGCCAGGGCGGCCTGCGCCGCGTCCAGGGCGGCCGCGGCCTTCCCGTCGGCCAGTGCGCGCTCGGCGTGCTCGAGCTGCTCGCCGGCGTCTCGCACGTCGATCTCGGCGTCGGGTCCGAGCTGCAACGTCAGCACGCCGCGCCCGGAGATCAGGTTGGGCCCGAGCGCCCGCCGGACCTTGGCCAGCACGCTGCTGAGTGCGGCTTCGGGGGCGGCCGGGGCCTCGGCGGGCCACAACACGTGGGCCAGCTCGTCGCGGTCGACGGGATGCGGGTTGAGCACGAGATAGGCGAGCAGCGCCCGACCCTGGCGCCCGGGCAGCCCCGGGGTGACGTCGCGGCCTGCGATCTCAACGCGCAGGTCGCCGAACAGCGTGATCCTCGGCGGCGCCTCGAGCGGAGTGGTCACGCGAGCGGCCTCCTCGACGAGGCGGGTGCTCACCTGCGCCAGTCGTTTCTCGTCATGGTCACGAGATACGGACGGTCGCGCGGAGGGACGTTGCGGTGCACCAGGTCCGAGAGGCCGCGCGTGGCGCGGATCGTCTCCCATCCCAGCGGCGAGAAGGTGCCCGGGTGGAACACCCGCGGGGCCAGGAGCGGGTTGGTCAGCGCCTGCGAGAAGGCATCCACCCCGACCATGCGCCCGATGAGCGAGGGAAGCACCGAGTTGGGACGGGGGTCCTCCGCGAACAGGCCGACGTAGAACTCGATGCGCTCGACGCGGTGGTAACAGGAACGCAGTCCGTCCCGGACCCGGGAATCGCTGGAGATCTGGTCGAAGTCGGTGACGCGGGGAAAGCGGCAGTGCTCGCGGTAGTCGTTGTAGGAGGCCAGGGCGACCGCGCGGCCCTTGCGGATGCTGCTGGCCTCGGCATCGAGCAGGTAGGGCGCCGTGTTGAACAGGCCGACCCGCCCCGCGGGTTGGCCTGCTGCCTCCTCGATCAGTCGCCCGAGGCCGTGCTCGACCACGAGCGCGGGGTTGAACGCCGTCTCCTCGATCGTTCGCTCCCGCCCACCGACCTTCAGCGCCGAAGGAATCAGGCTGTGCCAGCGATAGAGCAGGTTGAACTCGCTCGCCATGCGGTTCGTGCGCATCCACCGCGCCCGCTGGAGGCCTCTCGTCCCCTCCACGAAGAACCGGAAGTGGTAGGGGGTGATGTGGTTGATGTACTCCTCGATGACGATCTTGATGAGGACGACGATCAGGACGTTGCGCGCCGTCTGGAACAGCCGCTCGTCGTCCCACGTCGGGTGCTCCCGCCCGAGCGCTCTGGCGAGGCGGTTGTGCTCGCGCAGGAACAGCACGTTGAGCAGCACATGGCCGATCTGCACGTTCGCCGTGTCGGTTCCGATCGCGAACAGGTCACCCCGGCGCTCCGCCGGGACCTGGCCCTCCCTGGCCACCGTGATGGAGGGGAAGCGCTTCGTGCCGTCGGCGTACAGGTAGGGGGGGAACTCCTCCCCGTTGAGAGTCTGGCTCTTCAGAAGGCCAAGCTCACCCGCGCGCAGCTCCTCGTTGGCCTGCGTGGTCAAGCCGTAAATCTGGCAGAGGTCGATCTCGTGCGTCGATTGGTTCTTGCGGGGATCGGGCTCCTGCGCCCGGTCGCTGCGCAGGAAGCCGTCCGTGAACCACTGCGCGAAGTAGGCGAACAGCACGGTCGACTTCGCGCACAGGACCGTCTCGCCGGGGCGGCGGAACAGCTCCGCGGTTCGCTCGGGGCTGGGCAGGTGGTCGAGCCCGTCGAGCACCGGCCCGAGGTGGCGCCCGTCGTAGCGCCGGTCGGTGAGCGAGGCCCAGGAGGTGTACGGGGCCCTCGTACTCAGGGGATCCGGGCGCGGGGGCATCTTCTCGACGGCACGGTTGACGAGACGTCGGTTCACCGTGCGCCTGAGGAAGCCGTTGGCCTGGACGAGGTTCCACAGCGGCTCGAAGCCCGTGGTGAGCAGGAACTCCACCCGGTTGGCGATCCCGTCCCGGGCGGTGTTGCGGCTGGCCGTGCTCATCCCTGGAAGCTCTACCAGGACCGACCGGTCCCTTGCCAGACTTTTTCCCACCTCGGCTCGAGCGACCGTCCTCATGCGCAGGGAGGCGTCGCCCGGCGTGGTGATTAACGCCTGGTTCCCGGCTTTTGCCAGGATCACGGCAACCTTCCGCCAGGCCGACGCCAACGTCCCCGCCGGACAGTGCCCCTCATGCTGTCCGAACCACGGAGGGGTTGAGATGACAAGCCTGCTGACGCGGGAAGCGTCAACGGACGCTCCCACCCGCCTGTCTTCCGACGAGATCTCCCGACTCGTCGCGGACGCGGCGGCCGGCGAAGAGTACGCCTGGCACGAGCTGGTCGACGAGCTCGGTGGCCTGGTGCGGGCGGTCACGCGCGCGCACAGGCTGAAAGACGCGGACGCCGCCGACGTGGCGCAGATCACCTGGTTGCGCCTGTTCGAGCACCTCGACCGGCTGAACGAACCGGCCCGAGTGGGCGCCTGGCTTGCCACCACGGCGCGCCGCGAGTGCCTGAGGGTGCTGCGGCGCTCCGCCCGGCTCGTCCCGCACGGCGACGAGCTGCCCGAGCCCGCCGACGATGCGCCCGCTCATGACAGCGCACTGCTCGCACGGGAACGCGACGCCACGCTGCGGACGGCGTTCGCCCATCTGAGCGACCGTGACCGATCGCTGCTGGGCATGCTCATGGCCGAGCCCGTCCCAAGCTACGAGGAGATCGGCGCAGCCCTCGACATGCCCATCGGCAGCATCGGTCCCACCCGAGCGCGGGCCCTCCAGAGGCTGAGGGGCGCGGTCGAGTGCCTCGGCCTGACGGGCGGCTGAGAGCGCGGCCGGTCGGTATCAGGCCCGCGCCGGGGGGCTCTGTCTGACATCCGGAGTCGGTCGTGCGCGGCCGCCACTCACGTGACAAGAACGCGAAAGGGAGACGTAACATGCACCCGCGGCGCTTGGCAGCACGCCGGCTCAGAGATACCTCCGCCGAGGCGGCCTTTCTGCGCCCTCATCCCGAGCAGCACAGCAACGGGGACGAGACCCGCTACCCCAAGCGGATCGCCAACTTCAGCAAGGGGCTTTCCCACAACAAGCTCGGCGAGGTCGAGCCGGGCGCCTACCACGCGATGGTCAGAGCCCTCACCAGCACAGAGCCCGAGCACTTCGAGGAGATCCCGCTCGCCGGAAAGCGCAAGCTGACCAGTCCGCAGGCGGGCCTGGCCTTCGATCTCGAGGGACCGGACGCGCAGTCGCTGGCCATCCGGCCGGCGCCGCGCTTTGCCAGCGCGGAGAACGCCGCCGAGATGGTCGAACTCTACTGGATGGCCCTCCTGCGCGACGTGCGGTTCACTGATTACGAACAGGAGAGCCTTGCCTCCGAGGCGGCCAAGGAGGTCTCCGGGCTCACCGATTTCCTCGGCGCCAGGAACCCGGACGGGAAGGTCACGCCCACGACCCTGTTCCGCGGCACCTCGCCGGGGGACGAAGTCGGGCCCTACCTCTCGCAGTTCCTGCTTCGCGACTTCAAGTACGGAACGCTCAGGGTGACCAACCGCCAGCAGACGGTTCAGCCCAAGGTGGACTACCTCACCGACTACGACGCCTGGCTGGGCGCACAGAACGGCGCCGACCAGTCGGGCACGGACAAGATCGACACCGAGACGCGGCGCTACATCCGCAACGGCCGCGACCTCGCCCACTACGTCCACTTCGACCAGCTCTACGAGGCGTATCTGAACGCCTGCCTCTACCTGCTGCAGAACCTGGAGGCTCCCTTCGACCCGGGAAACCCCTACTCGGCCTCGAAGACGCAGGCGCCCTTTGCCACCTTCGGTGGGCCACACATCCTCAGCCTGGTGACCGAGGTGGCCACGCGGGCGCTCAAGGCGATCTGGTTTCAGAAGTGGGTCGTCCACCGGCGCCTGCGTCCCGAGGTCTTCGGCGGGCGCATCCACAACGCGAAGACCAACAAGGCCGACTACCCGATCCATCCCCAGGTCCTCGACTCGAAGGCGCTCGACCGCGTCTTCGACGCGACGAAGCACTATCTCCTGCCCCAGGCCTTCCCCGAAGGCTCACCCACCCACCCCGCCTACGGCGCCGGCCACGCGACGGTGGCCGGGGCGTGCGTGACGATCCTCAAGGCGTGGTTCGACGAATCCCACCCTGTCGCCGACCCGAAGGTTCCCAACGAGGACGGCACCAAGCTGGTGGACTACCCGGGGAAGGACAAGGACAGCCTCACGGTCGGTGGCGAACTCAACAAGGTGGCTGCCAACATCGCCATCGGGCGCAACATGGGCGGCGTCCACTGGCTCACGGACTACAGCGAGTCGATCCGGCTCGGCGAGCGGGTGGCTCTGGGCCTCCTCGAGGAGCAGCGGGAGACCTACAACGAGGACGCCTGGTTCACCGTCGAGACCTTCGACGGGAACACCGTCACGATCTGAGGGGGGCGGAACCGGGTGAACGCTCACCGGCCTTCACCCGGCGCCACCTCCAGACGCCGTCGCCCGCGTCGCCCGCACGTTCGGCCACGATCTCGTCCTCGACCGGGGGATGGTCCTCGTGCTCGAGGCAGCCCGTGGCGGCCAGGCAGCGCAGGCGCAGGCGACCGTCCGCGACGTCCAAGCGCAGGAAGCTCTTGAACATGGGAGGGTCGTTCCAGTCGAAGAACACGGAGAACAACCCGTGCAGCGGCCCGTGCGCCCGTCCGGGCAGGGGCAGGATCTTCTCGGCGGCGCGCCGGGCACGTTCCGGCACGATGGTCTGCTGGTCGCCCTCGCGCTCGGGATCGATGCCCAGCCGCTTGGCCATCAGGGTCGAGGCCTCGTCGGGACGGATCTCGAAGTAGCCCCGTCCGAGCCCGAGCCGGCGATCGTAGAGCTTGCTGAAGAGCGACAGCGAGTCGCCCCGGCGGGGATAGCAGACGAAGTCCTCCTCGTTCACGCCGGGCAGGTCGATCCGCGGGATCTTGTGGGTTTCGTGCATGAACGCGCCGCCACCGCCCGAGACCACGTACTGGATCACCCGTCCGTGCCCGACGTCGACCGGATAGCGCTGGTAGTTGTGGATGTCGCCGCCGATGGCGGCGAGGTACCCGTGCTCGGGGGCACGCACGATGTCGTCAACGGTCCCCCCGCCCTCGATCGGGCCGGGGCGGTACTCGTTGTCGACGTAGATCGGCTTGCCGGTGACGAGGATCTTCGGCCGGCTCGGGTCCTGGGAGATCTCCCGGAGCCACCGCCCCTGGTCGCGGTCGATGTCGCCGCGGATGCCGGTATCGATGCCGACGATCCGAAGGTGATCGGTCTCGATCGCCCAGTAGGGCGTGCCCTGGCCCGACCGCTGGGAGTCGCGCGGGCGCCACGTCTGCCTCACGGCGGCGGCGCTGGCAGCGGGCGGACGCGGCTTTCGCCACAGGAGCCGGTGCAGGCGTCTCTTCCACGAGGACATCCCCCGCATGAAGGTCCACTCCGGGGCAGCCCTGCGCTCGACTCCGCAGAGGTGGAACATGAAACCCTGCAGCTCGTCGTACCAGTCGTGGTTGCCGGGGACCGCGTAGATCGGCCCTGTGAAGTCGCGGTAGGGCCGGTAGAACTTCTCCTCGTACTCGTCGCTGCAGCCGGCCGGGTAGATGACGTCGCTGGCCAGCACCATGAACCCGGCGTCGCCCCACATCGAGCGCAGCGCGGGCACGGTCGCCCACTGCGAGGCGTCGCCCTCGCCGGGATCGCCCACCACGAGGAACGAGACATCGCCGCTGCCGGTCCGGTCGATCGACAGGCTCGCGCCGCCGTCGCCGAGGGCCGCCGAGACCCAGGCTCGCCGAAGGTCGTTTATGGGGTCTGCGAGCTTCTCGGCGCCCGTGTCGTTGCGCGATTCCCAGAGGATCCGCGGCTTCAGCCAGGAGAGCGGGGGCTTGGGGGGCACGAAGGCCGCGAACCTCCCTCGCCGCTGGCACGTCCAGCCCGCCCCGGCCAGGTTGTCGCGCGAGCTCGTCACCGGGGTCCCTGCTCGCCATCGCTGCGCGGAGTCCTCCTCATCGGTGGAAGCTCTAGCAGGACCGACCGAGCCTTGCTAGAGCGGAGATCGGCCAGCCGGTATCACGACGCGGCTGACCGCCTCCTATGGATATGAACGCCTGGTGGCCTGGTCGCGAACTGCGTTGTCGTTCTCGCGAGGGTGACCTTGCCCGACGGTGCGGGCCGGTTGCTTGCACTCGGGCGCCCAAGAGACGAAGCTGCGCCCGATGAGTCCAGAGCACTTTGACGCAGTCATCGTGGGATCGGGCTTCGGCGGCTCGGTGATGGCCCACAGGCTGGCCGAGGGAGGACTTGACGTCTGTCTGCTCGAGCGTGGCCGGGCCTACCCGCCGGGCAGCTTTCCGCGAAGCCCGCACGCCATGCGCACAAACTTCTGGGATCCGGGCGAGCGCCTGTACGGGATGTTCGACCTGTGGTCGTTCAAGGGCTTGGAGGCGGTCGTCTCAAGCGGCCTGGGTGGCGGCTCGCTGATCTACGCCAACGTGTTGCTGCGCAAGGACGAGCGCTGGTTCGGAGACGACGGCCCCGACGGCTACGAGCCGTGGCCGATCACGCGCGCGGATCTCGATCCCCACTACGACCGCGTCGAAGCGATGATCGCGCCCCAGCGCTACCCGTTCGACCACGAGCCCTATGCCTCGACACCGAAGACGGTCGCGTTCAAGGGCGCCGCCGATCGGCTCGGGCTCGACTTCCAGTTCCCACCGCTGGCGGTCACGTTCGCCAACAACGGTCGCCCGCCGGCCCCCGGCGAGAGGATCGAGGAGCACGAGCCCAACCTGCATGGCCTGCCGCGTCAGACCTGCCACCTGGTCGGCGAATGTGACATCGGCTGCAACTGGGGCGCCAAGAACTCCCTCGACTTCAACTACCTCTCGGCCGCGAAGCGAGCAGGCGCCGAGCTACGCACGAGCGCGGAGGTGAAGGACTTCGAGCCGATCGCAAGCGGGGGCTACCGCGTCAGCTATGTGACGCATCCCGATGGCGCGCGCCACGCCATCACCACCAGGCGTCTGGTGCTCTCCGCGGGGACGCTCGGATCGACCTTCCTGCTGCTGCGCAACCGCAACCGCTTTCCGGGACGACTCGGCGACCAGCTGGGCAAGCGCTTCTGCGGCAACGGCGACCTGCTGACCTTCGCCATGCGCTGCCGTGAGCTGATCGAGCCCGCCCGCGGCCCCGTGATCACCGGCGCCATCCGCTATCCGGACCTGCTCGACCGGACGGGGGAGGACGGGCGCGGCTTCTACATCGAGGATGCGGGCGTGCCCGAGTTCGCGACCTGGATGGTCCAGGCTTCCGAGGCCCCCGCGACGAGCCTTCGCGCCGCCAAGATGCTCCTGCTCGTCCTCCGCCAGCGACTGCGCGGAACCCCCGAGAGCAACCTCTCGGCCGAGGTCTCCGCGCTCTTCGACGAAGAGGGCAGCGCGTCGCGGTTTCTGCCGCTGCTGGGAATGGGGCGCGACATCCCGGACGGGACGATGACGCTCAGCAAGCGCGGCTACCTCGACGTCGACTGGACCACGAAGACGTCGGCAGCGTTCTTCGATCGCGTGCGTTCGGAGTCCAAGCGCCTCGCCGAAGAGCTCGGGGCCAGGCGCTTCGTCGACAATCCGATCTGGCACCTGCGCCATGTGATCAGCGTCCACCCGCTGGGCGGCTGCCCGATGGGCCGAAGCGCGAGCGACGGGGTGGTCGACCCGTACGGCCAGGTGTACGGCCAGCCGGGGCTCTACGTCGCCGACGGGTCGGTCGTCCCGGGTCCCGTGGGCGCGAACCCGAGCTTGACCATCGCCGCGCTCGCCGACCGGTTCGCGGACGGGATCCTCGAGCAGCGACCGGCTGCCCCCGCCCGCCGGGGGGTCGCGACGCGGGGGCACGACGCGGTCTCGCTCTCGTTCACCGAGGAGATGAAGGGCTTCGTCGCCCTGGGCGAGCGCGACTACGAGCAGGGCTACCGCGCCGGCCGGCAGCAGCGCCGCGCCCTGATGTTCCACCTGACGATCACCGCGCCCGACGTCGAGCGGTTCATCGCCGACCCCGAGCACGAGGGCGTCGCGGAGGGCTACATCGTCTGTGAGGCGCTCGGCGGACGCCGCGCGGTACAGCGTGGCGTCTTCAACCTGTTCGTCGATCAGCAGGGCGACCGGCCGGTCAAGCACATGCTCTACCACCTGCCGTTCAGCGACGCCGACGGGCGGGCGCTGACGATGGTCGGCTTCAAGCGCGTCGGGGACCACCCGGGCCTCGACGTCTGGCAGGACACCACCACCCTGTTCACGCGCATCCTGCCCGGCCACCCGGAGCCCGGTGAGGAGGCCGGGGCCGAGCCCCTCGCAGCCGGCATCATCCATATCCACGCGCGCGACTTCGCCAGGCAGCTGACGACCTTCCGCGTCGACCCGCCGCACCGGGTCGACGCGCTCGGGCGCTTCGCCGCGCTGTTCGCCGGCGCACTGTGGCAGGT
The DNA here is from genome assembly GCA_035942615.1 of Solirubrobacteraceae bacterium. Taxonomy (GTDB): domain Bacteria; phylum Actinomycetota; class Thermoleophilia; order Solirubrobacterales; family Solirubrobacteraceae; genus Siliceabacter. The sequence continues at coordinate 19,611 of DASZCY010000075.1, forward strand.
CTACGGACCGCGGGCGAAGGGATGAGCAACCCGCTGCACACCGAGCGGGTCGTCCCCTTCACGAGCGCCGACGGCGTTGAATGCAACGTGATCAACGTCCGCGGGGCCAGCCCCCCGGCCAAGCCGCCGGTGTTGCTCGTCCACGGGGCGGGCGTGCGGGCGAACATCTTTCGCGCGCCGAGCAGGCGAACCCTCGTCGACGCTCTCGTCGACGCCGGCCACGACGTGTGGCTCGAGAACTGGCGCGCGAGCATCGACATCCCGCACAACCGCTGGACACTCGACCAAGCAGCGGTGTTCGACCATCCGGCCGCCGTCAGGACCGTGCTGGACGAGACCGGAGCGGACGAGCTGAGGGCGGTGATCCACTGTCAGGGCTCGACGAGCTTCATGATGGCCGCGGTGGCCGGCGCCCTGCCCGAGGTGAAGACGATCGTCTCGAACGCCGTCTCGCTGCACCCGGTCGTCGCCCGCCTGTCGCAGCTGAAGCTTCGCTACCTGATCCCTGCAGTCTCGCGGGTGCTCGGTTACCTCAACCCGCAGTGGGGGCTGACGGGTGCGCCCGGGGTCGCGCCCAAGGCGGTCGCCGCCTGGGTGAAGCTGACCCATCGCGAATGCGACAACGACGTGTGCAAGCTCGCAAGCTACACCTACGGCACCGGCAAACCCACGCTGTGGCGCCACGAGAATCTCAACCCCGCCACACACGACTGGCTCAAGCACGAGTTCGCCGACGTGCCGTTGACGTTCTTTCGGCAGATCCTGCGCTGCGTGGAGGCGGGCCGCCTGCTGTCGGTCGAGGGGCGCCCCGAGCTTCCCGCCGACTTCACCGCTCAGCCCGCGCAGACGGACGCGCGCTTCGTGTTTCTGGCCGGCGAACGCAACGTGTGCTTTCTGCCCGTGAGTCAGCAACGGACCTATGAGTGGTTCGATCGCCAGGCGCCGGGCCGTCACGGACTGCACATCCTCCCCGGCTATGGGCATCTGGACGTGTTCATGGGCGCAGACGCCGCCAGCCACGTCTTTCCGACGATCATCGAGGAGCTCGAGAGGTGAGGACATGACGATTCCAGCGCGCGTCAAGCGGTCGGCTGGGCGGTACGCGCTGGTGGACGGGATCCCGTTCCGGCTGCCCGTCGACTCCAGCGACACGCCGGCTTTGATGGCGGCGTTCACCATCGACGCCGATCGCGCGGCGGGCATGCTGCCCGGCAACGAGCTGCACCCTGTCCGCCTGCCGGGGGGACGCGGCCTGCTGGTCATCACCGTCGTCGACTACCAGACGACCGACATCGGCAAGTACATCGAGTTCTCGATCGCGCTGGCGTGCATGCGTGGATCGCGGCCGTTGCCGTTGCCCCTGGCGCTGGCGCTTGGACGGGTGGGACAGTTCGTCCTCGACCTGCCGGTCAGCAGCGAGGTCTCGGTGAAGGGCGGCAAGGGGATCTGGGGGATGCCCAAGCACCAGGCGTACCTCGAGTTCGAGATAACCAAGAAGCACGTGGCCAGCCGCTACTACCTCGACGGCGAGCTCGCCGTGAGCATCGAGGTCAAGCGACCGTGGTTCGTGGGGCTCCCGGTGGCAGCGGCGGCAGCCAACTACTGCCAGTTCCGGGGGATGCTCATGAAGTCGAACATCCACTTCCGCGGACGTGGCGGCCTCAGGCCGCCGTTCACCCGCTCGGCACGGCTCGAGATCTCCGATCACCCTCGCGTCGCCCCGCTGAAGACACTGGAACCTGGCGAGAAGCCGCTGTTCTCCGCGTTCTTCCCGGAGACGCGCGGCACACTCGACGACCACTTCGAGAGCTGGTTTCTGTCCTACGACGAGCCACCGTCCACCCAGCCGGAAGGTCTCGAGAGCGTTGCCGATCTGGGTCTGTCCGAGGAGTGGCTGCCTCGTCGGGCCCGCGCGTTGGAGGCGCAGCGATGAAGGAGACGCTGCTTACCATCAATCACGTCTGGTGGCTGGCCGGTGCCACCTTCTACGTCGGCGTCCTGACCACGCTCAGGCTCTTTCTTTACCAGAGCTGGACGAGCCTGAGGCCAGAAACGACGCCGGTGCACTTCACGGCGCCTACCGAGGCCGCGACGCGCTTCTTCCTGATCGCCATCCCTACCTGGCTCTTCACTGCGATCGTGATGATCGTCACCGAATGGGGCGAGCCGACGGTGTGGCCCGCGATCATCGCCTTCCTGGGGTTGATGACCACGACCTGCGTGGGCTGGTTCGGGATCCAGCCGATCAATCGGGAGATCAAGGCCGGCGTGCGCGATCAGGGCCGCCTGAGCGTGCTGCTCAAGCGCTGGATGAAGATCAACGACCTGCGCTGGGCCTCGGTGATCGTGATGTGGGGCGCGCTTTGCTGGTATTTCGTCGACAAGCCCGACCTTCCCAGCGCTCTGGTCTCGTGACGACATGAGGCGAACGACGCTGGGGCGCTCGCCCGACTCGGGACTTCGCCGCGTGCTCGTGGTGATCGGAGCGATGACGGTGGTCAGCGGGGCGGTGCAGGCGGCAGCGCCTCATCGTCTCCTGCGACTGCTGTCGGCCAACGAGGATGACACCGCGCGGACGATGTTCGCCACCGTCGGGATGTTCATGGTGGTGGCCGGCGGCACCCTCCTCCAGGGTCTGCTCTCACCGGTGCGCCAGCCGGTGATCGTGCTGTGGGCCGCCGCCCAGAAGCTGGGCGCGGCGGTCGCGGTGACGACCGGCGTCCGCCGCGGCGTCTATTCGCCGCTGGCCCTGCTGGTGGCCGGGTTCGACCTCCTCACGAGCATCGCGGCGGCGGTCCACTGGTCACGTATCCGCAAGGCGTGAGATGACGCACGTTCCCCATCTCGCCGCGGCCGAGGATGACGTGGGACCGCGCCGGTCGCTGGTGCTTGCGGGCGGCGGGATGCGCGTCGCCTGGCAGGCAGGCGTCGTGAAGGCGCTCGAGGAGGCGGGCATCAGGTTCCACCACGCCGACGGCACCTCGGGCGGAATCTTCAATCTCGCCATGTTGCTGTCCGGCTGCTCGCCCACCGAGATGTGCAAGCGCTGGCAGTCGGTCAGCCCACTGGACTTCGTCGCCCCACTGCCGCTGTCGAAGTACCTGCGCAGCCCGCGCTGGGCGGGCCTGGGCGGCGGGAAAGGCATCACGGAGAAGGTCTTCCCCAAGCTCGGAATCGATGTCGAGCGCATCCGGGCCGCCCGTGGCCTGGAGGGGACGTTCAACGTATGCGACTTCCGGCGGAAGGTCAGCGAGGCGATCCCGCACGAGGAGATCGCGCAGGAACTGCTGCTCGCCGGCGTTTCCTTGCCGGTGCTGATGCCGGCGGTGCCCCACGGCGACGGCCTCTGGCTGGACGCAGTGTGGATCCGCGATGCAAACCTGATGGAGGGCGTGCATCGCGGCTGCGAGGAACTCTGGCTGGCCTGGTGCATTGGCAACGGCGCCGCCTACCGCGACGGGTCGTTCCGGCAGTACGTGCACATGATCGAGCTGGCAGCGAACGGATCGCTGTTCGCGGAGCTCGAGCAGATCAGCGAGCTCAACGGGCGGATCGCGTCGGGTGGACCCCAAGACGGCAGGACCGCGCCGATCCGCCTGCACGTGATCCGCCCCGAGTTGCCGATCCCGCTCGACCCCGACCTCTTCCTCGGCCGCATCGACGCAGGGACGCTGGTCGCGCTGGGCTATCGCGACGCTTGGCGCTACCTGGACGCGCGCGATCCCCTCGGAGTCCCGCTCGGACCCCAGGCGACGCGCATGCCCAAGGAGGGTCCCGGCGTCGGCTTTCGCGAGCGGCACGCCGCCCCCGCGACCATCGACGGTATCGACGGCCTCCTGGAGCTGCGCCTCGCGGTCGAGATCGGCGAGCTCGACCGGTTCATCGCCGATTCGCAGGGCGACCACGCGCCCGTCGTCGGCGAGGTGCGCCACCCAGCCTTTGGCAATCCGGCGCTGCTGCGCTCGGGGACGTTCCGGCTTGACGGGGATCGCGCGGTCTACGTCGGCGGCTTTGAGGCGGCGGGGCGACCGTTCACGCTTCGCGCCTCCCGCGCGCGCACGCCTGGCGGGCCGTTCGACGTCACGCTTGCCCATGACAGCACCGCCGCCGTGGCGCTGCGGATGCGCCCCTCAGGCCGCCAGATCGCCGCGCAGGGGGCGTCGCTGCACGCTCGCAACACCGCCTCCCTTCCGGAGGGCGCACGCATCGTCGGGCGCTTTGTGCGGCATGTGCTCGGGCATCGACGTCCCGGCCGGTACGCACCGGGCAGGACTGAAGCGTCCGTTGACTCCGTCGCTTGTGCGGAGTACCACTAGCGGTGTGCGAATGCCTCTGACCGCCGAACGCGACGAGGTACAGACATCCGCGGTCCTGCCAGCGACCGGGGGGACGCAGTCGCCCGCTTGGCAGCGACTGGAGGATCAGCTCGCCTGGTATGAGCGCGGCAGCGCGCGCTGCAAGCGCTGGTTTCATCGGTTGAAGGTCCTTCAGATCGTCGTTGCGGCGGTGATCCCGGTCTCCGCGGCGCTGGGCGCGTCGGCGGCAGTCGCCGGCTCGCTGGGGGCGGTCATCGTCGTCGTGGAGGGGCTTCAGCAGCTCTTTCAGTACCAGCAGAACTGGACCGGATACCGCGCCACGGCGGAGGCCCTCAAGCACGAGAGGTTTCTCTACCTCTCCCGCGCCGGCCCGTACCGCGCCGACGCGGGGCGCGACGCGCTGCTCGCCGAGCGTGTCGAGGCGCGCGTGTCGACCGAGCACGCCGCCTGGGTCAACGAACAGCGCGAGAGTGCGCGCCCGGCGGGGGCGACGACGTGACCAGCGCTCCCGTCTTCATCAACTACCGCCGGTCGGACTCGGCGGGCTGGGCTCGCCAACTGCACAGCGACCTGCAAGCCCGCTTCGGCGCCGACCGCGTGTTCCGCGACGTGGCGATCGAACCGGGCGACGACTTCGTCGAGCACATCGAGCGGGTGATGAACGCATCGAAGGTCTGCATCGTCGTCATCGGCTCGCGCTGGACGACGGCGACGACCGGCAACGGCCGCCGCCTCGACGACCCCGACGACCTCGTCCGCCGTGAGATCGAGCGGGCGCTCGAGCGGTCGGACGTCGACGTCATTCCCGTGCTCGTCGACGGCGCGACGATGCCCAGCGAGCGAGAGCTGCCCGACGGCCTGCGGCCGCTCGCGCGCCGCAACGCCTGCGAGCTGACCGACTCGCGCTGGGACTACGACGTCGAGGTGCTGTGCCGGCACCTGCGCCGCATGCTCGACGAATCGGAGGTCGAGCACGAGCGCCGGCTCGTGCCGGATGCTGATTCGCTGCCAGACAGCGCACGGGAGGAGACGACCGCGCCGGGGACGGGCGTCCTGCTGCCGGTGCTGGCCACCCTCGCCGCGGCGGCCGGCGGCGGCATCGTCGCCGCGGTGCTCACCGAGCCGCTGGCCGGGCGCGGCGAGGCGGATTGGGGGCGCCTCGCCGGCTATGCGATCGAGCGCGGAACGATCTGGGCGATCATCGGCGCCGTGGTCGCGGGCACCGCCGCGGCGACGTTCGGGCGCGCGCGCGTGCCCCTGGGCGCGACGCTCGTCGGCGCTGGCGCCGGCTGGCTCGGCGGCGCGACCGGCGGGGCGGGATACATGGCGATGAAGCTCTTCGCCGACATCAGCGAGCAGGACGCTCACTGGCTCCTGCTGCTCGCCGCCCTCGGCCTCCCTGGCCTGCTCCTGGCGGGGACCCTCGCGCGTTCCGCCGGCGCCCGTGCGGGCGAGTGCCGGCTCGCCGCGCTGGCGGGCGCCGCGGTGGCGGCGCTGCTGACCGGCGACGGCCGTACGCTGCTGATCACGCTCGGTGCCGTGCTCGTCGTCGGTGCCATCGTCGCCGTGCTCGCCGCCCCGCCCCATCGTGGCCTCGTCCCGCGCCGCGAGCCAGGCTCCCGCCGGGCCGCCACGAGTTGACCGCGCTCGTCGCTACCGATCCCGGGCGACCGGCGGGCCCTACAGCAGACCCGATGTCTCAGGGCGTTGGCGCCGACTGCCTTCCGCCCTGCGGCGCCGGGCCGAGCGGCGCCTCCGGTGGTGGCAGCAGCTTCTCGGTGCTAGAGGTCACCGCCGAGGTGAAGAACCGTTCGGAGAAGCCCAGCAGGAACGCCATCGCCAGCTCAACGCCGTCAGGATCCTTGTTCCAGCTGACCTGGAGGTTGGCCGCGAAAATCGCGAGGCCTCCGTCGGCGAATCCTCCTATCAGCAGGACTCCGAGCCACCCCGCCAGCGCACCGGCCACAGGGCTGAGCATCAGGGGGCCCCACGAGGCACCATAGTCGTTGGGCAGCGGGCGTCCGCGCAAGACCCGGGCCAAGCGACTGAGCAGGCCACCCGCTGCTCCCGCTACGAACAACTCGGAATGGTCGAGCGCGAGAGCGAGCACGACGGCGAAGCCGAGGCCCAGGTACGCAAGCCAGCTGGCGCGGAGATTCTCGAAGGCCAAGGTCTCATACAGGGTGTCGCGGGCATCGAAGTCCTGGCGCATCGCCTCCCGCAGCATCGCTTGGAGCTCCTCGAGCGTCGGCGGAGGAACGCCCTGGGGCGGGTCGATCAACTTGCGGATCCGCGCCGCCAGATTTCGGCGCCCGAGATGCTCATCGTCTCCCAGCGTCGCTGCGAGCGAGACGAGGCGCGCATGTGTGTCCTCAGGCGAGAACGTCTTCACGTAATCCAGCTCGACGGTCCGAGCCACCCGCCAGGCACCGAGGATGTTGTCGCGGTTGGGCCCACGGCGGATCCGAAGTCGGCGCTTGGCCGGCTTTGCCCGCTCGGCGATCGCCTCAAGACGCTCCGCCGCCCCTGGGTGGGCAGTCGCCACGCCTTGTACATAGGCACCCAACGCGTCTGAGGATGAGCGAAGGAGCTGCCGGCGGGTGACCAGCAGAAACAGGATGTACACAACCGCGACGATTGGCGGGGCGACGTACTCGACGAGCTCGAGACTGGTCATGAACACCGTTGCCTTACCGTCCGGTAACGGTCGTCAGTGGCCAGCTTCGTGATCGATACGTAGCCGCGTCGTACCCGACCTACTCACCCATCGGCTAGTCACCCACCGGCAAGGCCAGCACGTGTCCGGGAGAGATCTTGTCGGGGTCGCTGATCAGCGCGCGGTTCAGCTCGAAGATGTCTGGCCAGCTGTCCGCGCGCCCGAGCTGGTGCTCTGCGATCGCCGACAGCGTGTCACCTGACTGCACCAAGTAGACGTTGAGCGCCTCCCAGGTGTTCGGCCCGACAATTCCGTCGTGGTCGAGCCCGAAATCGCTCTGGAACTGTTTGACCGTCTCCGTGGTGGCGGGACCAAAGACTCCGTCGACCGCTCCAGCGTCATACCCCCGCGCCTTGAGGGCATTCTGCAATCCCTTCACTACGTCGCCTTTGGAGCCCTGCTTGACCGTAGCTGGAACGTGAGCCATTAGCTTCTCCGATCTCTCGCAGATCTCAGGGGCGACCGACTCTGGCGACGCTACCTCACCACCGCGCGGGTCGTCAATGGGAGCTTGCCCCCTATTTCGGGGGGAGTCACGTCCATCGCCAAACGGTCCGGCACGCAGGCTCGTCCGCGGCGCCCCGGCAGGACTCGAACCTGCGACCCGCGGCTTAGAATGGGCGGACTCCGAGATGTGCCGACGGGTGCGGCTCATCTGGCCTCCATCTTGCGGGCACCGTAGACGATGTCTGCGGGGATGCGACCGCGGGTGAGGCGGCCGTGGTGAACGCGGTCGGTGTTGTAGTAGGTCAGGTAGCTGTCCAGCTCACGTCGGAGCCCGGTGTAGCGCGGGTAGATGTAGCGAGCGAATGCCGGTCGCCAGCACTCGTCGAGGATCGTTTTGTGCAGCGCTTCGACGTTGCCGTTGGTCTGCGGGCGGCCGGCGTGGATGCGGCTATGACGGGCGCCGACGCGCTCGAGCGCTTGGCTGAAGGCGACGCCGCGAAACTCGTTGCCGTTGTCTGACAGCACGCGCTCCAGGCGCCAGCCCGCGGCCTTGAGCTCGCCGGCGACGCGCTTGGCGAGTCGGCTGGTCTGCTGCGCGGTCGGGTTGCCCTGCTTGCAGATCACCAGCTCCGCCCAGGCATAAGAGGAGGCGATGTCGATCGCGGTGAGCTGCCAGATCGCGCCCTCGGTGCCCTTCAACCGCCCGACGTAAAAGCAGTCGATGCCGACCAGCTCACCGGGCCGATCGACGTTGATGTGCTGCTCGGGGCCAGGATCGCGCGGCGGCTCATAAGGCGCGGCGTAACCGGCGATCAGCCCGAGACGCTTGGCGCGCGTGTTCAGGCCGTGACGGCACAGCACCTTCCAGACGCCGTTGGGCGAGACGATGATGCCGCCCCACTTCTCACGCGCGAGCTCCGAGGCGACGCGCTTGGGCCCCAGCCCGGGGTGCGCGATCGAGAACGACACGATCCGCTCCTCGATCATCTTCGGCAGCGCGTTTGGCATCTGCGGGCGGCGCCGCTCGCGCGGTCTGAGCATCTCCAGGCCCTGACGGTCGACCTGGCGCTTCCACGCGTAGTACGTCGAGCGATGCACCCCGAACGTGCGACACGCCGCCGACACGTTGCTCATTCGTGCGGCCTCGGCGAACAACTGCAAGCGATAGCCGAACAGCACGTCATCCTTCGTCATCAGCTCAGCTCCCTCACTTGGCGGTGAAGGAGGCACCCTGAGCCGAGGCACGGACGGTCCCGCCCATGGGCGGGACCGTCCGACCTCAAAGACCTATCGAACTCCCAATTGTCGGGAGCACTTGGAGACCGGCCACCTTAAAAGCCGAGCCGGAGGGCTTTCACGTCCTGCACCTGTCCTGTCACGCGCGGCCGGGCGAGCTGATCTTGGAGACCGACGACGGCCGCGAGGACCCTGTTAGCGCCCGGCGGCTGCTGGATGAGGCGCTGCCCGCCGGGGTCGATCTGCCGATGGTGGTGCTGTCGGGCTGCTCGACCGGGCTGGGTCTTCGCGACGCGCGCTCCGCCGACCCCGCAGAGGCCGGTCGGACGGGTGAGCGGGCGTTGGGGGGCGTGGCAGAGCAAATGCTTCGGGCGGGGGTGCCGGTGGTCATGGCCATGCAGGCGCCCGTCAGCGATACCTACGCCACCGCGCTTGCCGGCGGGCTGTATGAGTACTTGGCGAGCGCTGAGGTCCCGGATGGGCTGGGCGCTCTCAGCGAGGCGCGCCGCGGGGTTGAGCGCACTCGCCAGCAGCTGCCCCTAGACGCGCCGCGCCGGGGGCGGGCGGAGTGGGCGACCCCGGCGCTATGGGTGCGCGGGCTGCGCCTGCCGCTGTTTAACCGCCACGAGCCGTTCGGACCGGTCGTGGCGGTCAGCACGCCGGTGCTGGCCGAGGGCATCGTGGTGCGCCAGGTCGGCGAGTTCGTCGGCCGCCGCCAGGAACTGCGCGTGGCGCGCCGCGCCCTGCGGAGCACGAAGGCGGGCCTGGTCATCCACGGCATCGGCGGGGTGGGCAAGAGCACGCTGGCCGCCGAGATCATCAGCACCGCCGACGCGCAGTACGGGGTGGTGGTCTCGCTGCGCGGCGCGCTATCGGTCGACCAGGTCCTCGATGAGCTCGGCGCGCGCCTCACCACCCTGCTGCCCGCCGGTCGCCCGCAGACCGAGCAGCTGCGCTCCGCGGCGCAGCAGTTGCGCCACCACGACGTGGAGTGGGCCGATCGCTGGCGGCGGGTGGCCGAGGTCATCCTGCCCGCGGTGCCGATGATCGTGCTGTTTGACAACTTCGAAGACAACCTGCACCACGACGCCGACGGCTGGACCCTGCGCGACCCCGAGCTCGGCGAGCTGCTCGCGCGCTGGGCGCGACGCGCCGGGCAGTCCACGCTGCTTTTCACCTCCCGCCACCCTTTCGCGCTGCCCGAGGGCGCCCAGCGGCGCCTCGAACGCCTGCACCTCGGGCCCCTATCGGCGGCCGAGACCGCCAAGGTGATCTGGCAGCTACCGGGTCTGGACGCCCTGTCTGAGCAGGAGCGCCTGCGTGCCTACCGCGATGTCGGCGGGCACCCGCGCACGCTGGAGTACCTCGACGCGCTCCTCCAAGGCGGTCACGCGCGCTTCGACGATGTCGCTGAGCGCATGGAACAGCGCCTCAGCGAGCGCGGCATCCCCGACCCCGCCGCGTGGATGGCCTCCGGCGGGCGCGACCTGGACGGCACGCTAGCCGAAGCCATCACGCTCGCCATCGACGATGTCGTTCTGGGCGACCTGCTTGACACCGTCGCGCGCACCCCCCTAGCCCACGAACTGGTCGTGGGCGCGTCGGTGTACCGCGTGCCCGTCGATGTCACCGCGCTGGTGTGGCAGCTCGCCGACGAGACCGACCCACCCGATCTTGAGCGCGACGAGCGCGTAGCGCGGGTCCAGACCGCGATCCAAGCCGTGCTTGAGACGGCGGACCCGCCCGAGGGGCTGACGGCTGCCGACCTCGGACTCACAAACGAGGAGGTGTACGCCTACCAGGCCGACATGCAGGCCCTCCGGCGCCCCCCGGTCACCGCCCCCGAAGGCTTCGGACAGGCATTGGCCGCGGCGCGGGCAACCGGCCTGATCGCAGGGGTCACCCGAGCCGACGACACCGTCTTGCATCTCGTGCATCGCTGGACCGCGCGCGCGATCGCACAGCTCGAACCCCAGACGGTCGCCCAGGCGCACCACCGCGCCGCGCGCTACTGGCGCTGGCGTGTCGAGCGCATCCACCAAAGCCAAAGCCGGGACCTCGCACAGCTCATCGAGGCGCGCTACCACCACCACGCCGCCGGCGAACACGACGCCGCCCTGGACATATCCGATCACGTGATCCTCAAGCTTCAAACATGGGGGCAGTACGGTCACGCCGCCGAGCTGTGCCGCGAATCCCTCGCCTGGGTCCCCGGCGACTCCGCCAGGGCAGCCGCGTACATCGACCAGCTGGGCCTCCTGGCCCATCTGCGGGGCGACTACGACACCGCCGAGCAGCGCTACATCCAAGCGCTTGAGATGAAAGAGCGGCTGGGCGATCAGGCCGGCCTCGCCAACAGCTACGGCGAGCTGGGCATCCTCGCCCAGGCCCGGGGGGACTACGAGACCGCCGAGCAGCGCTACATCCAATCGCTTGAGCTCCAAGAGCGGCTGGGCGATCAGGCCGGCCTGGCCACCAGCTACCACCAGCTGGGCATCCTCGCCCAGCTGCGGGGGGACTACGAGACCGCCGAGCAGCGCTACACCCAATCGCTTGAGATGAAAGAGCGGCTGGGCAACCAGGCCGGCCTGGCCAACAGCTGCGCCACGCTCGCGACGCTGATGAGCGAGCGCGGCGACGACGAACAGGCCATTGGCTACGACCTTCGGGCGCTGGCCATCCGCCTGCACATGAGTGATCGACAGGCGACCTTCAGCGTGCAGCGTCTCACCCGGGCACGCTCACGTCTCGGCAGCGCGGCGTTCACGCGGATCGTGGCGCAGTTCGTCGACGAGGCGTCGCTGAAGAATCTCAGCGAGCTGCTCGACAGCTACGAGCAGCACGACGCCGATCCGCAGACGCGGGCGGCTAATACTTCTTAGTCGCCGTCCGCACTGCGTGGACGGCGACTAACACGGCCATTAGGACCCTCCCGCGGGCCGATGCCGGCGGCGACAAATAGCGAGCGCCGCGTTTCGCGCCATTGCTAGCACGACCCCGAGCCGCGTCTGTAGGCTGTTCATGTCGAGTTCAACTGCCGACAAGGAGAATATGCCCGCTCTGACCAACCTCCCCCCTCCTGACCGGTCACGGCTCTCCCGCTCACCGCTGGAGCTCGTCGTCTGCCAGGTACGCCACGAGCACCGGCTGCTGATCGGGGAGGGAAAGACGGCGATGGCCGTCTACGAGGCGCTGGGCGGGTCCGATGGGCAGTACCCGGGGCTCGACGAGGTAACTGGATCCGAGGTGAACTTCGTGATCGGGGCGGGGGCCGAGCCAAACGTCTCCGAGACGACGAAGAATACCTCCGGATGGCGCTTCGCCGCCGCCGACAATGCGTGGGTGATCACGGTGATGCCGGACCACTTCTCTCTCGAAACAACCGCCTACACGACATGGGACAAGGACTTCGCACCGCGACTGTGGCGCTTGGTCGAGGTCATCTCCGAGCACCTGGAGCCCACGGTCGAACACCGCATCGGGCTGCGCTACATCGACCGCATCACGGAACTCGCCCTTCCCGACCTCACCTCTTGGCGTCCGTACCTGCGCCCCGAGGTGCTCGGCCTGGCTGCGCACCCCGAGCTGGGCGACCTCGTGCAAACGGCGCAGCAGCACCTAGTCCTAGAGCTCGGCGAGGGGATCCGCGCCGGCCTGCGCCACGGGCCAGTGCCAAGCTCGCCAGGAATCGTCGACTACCAGCTCGACTACGACGTCTTCCGCCAAGGCGGACGCCCCTTCGACGTCGAACAGCTCAAGGCGACCGCGACTGCGCTCAACACCTGCGCCCTGCAACTCTTCCAGGCCACCGTCACCGACGAGCTGCTGGAGATGCTCAAGTGACCCCCAGGGGTGCTCTCATGTACAGCCCGACCGGCGCCGCGTACACCGTCGCCGGGGCGCGGGAGACCTCGGTGGAGAAGCTGCCGACGGTCAACGCGCGCGAACTCGTCGAGGCGGTCGATGTCGCGGTGGCCAAGCTGGAAAATCCGACGCAGACACTCAGCGGCAACGTGCGGAATCCGACCGTCATCGAATACCTCCTGGCCGCGCGCCGCCGCTCCCACACCTCGAAGCTCGCGCTGTTCCTCGACAAGCTCAACGAGCCGCTGCTTGCGGCGACGCCGTACACGCTGGATCCCTTCGCGGGTTCCTCTGCCCTCATCGGCCTCGCGGAGGCGGAAGTCGGCAAGGTAGAGCGCGAGGACGGCGACGAGGAGCACGCTCCGCCAGCCTTCCACGCCTTCAAGGACCTCGGCAAGTGGCTCGACGCCGACGACGGCGAGGTCGCGCAGATGGTCGGCTTCGGCCGCACGACGCCGTACTCGTGGAAGCGCAGCGGCGCAGAGCCGCGCGTCGGCACGGTGCAGCGGCTCTACGAGTACCACGCGACGCTCGATTCGCTGCACCGTCGCCTTGGCGACGACGGCCTGCGCCGCTGGCTTCACCTTGGCGCGCCCTCAACGCGCCGTGAGACGCTGCTCGCAGGACGTCTGGAAGAGCTCGAGCATGAGGTGCACGAGCTGCTCTTCCGCCGTGCGCCGGAGAGCCGACTTGACCTGGCCGCGGCGCCCGAGGACGCGGGGGCGGTCGGGGCGCGGCAGGGGCAGGCGCCTCATGCGAGCCGCCGGCGTCCGCGCCGGCCAGCCGGGTGATTCAGGAGGGGCTCGGGCCGCCTTGGCCCGAGCCCATCCGTGAGGCGCTGGAGCCGTTTCGCCAGGGCCACCTGATCGAAAGGCCCCCACTCTTCTGGGCCGCCGACCTGTGCTACTCCATCTACAAGACCACCGCTGCGGTCGCCGACACTGTGCCCGAGCAGGAGCGCGGCGAGGACTTCGTCGAGGTTGCTGAGGACGACAGGCCGCCGTACGGAATCATCACCTCGCAGAGCTGCGATCTCGCCGAGGAGCGATCCGACCCGCAGAAGCCGTGGATCTCAGTCGCGCCCGTCTACGCGCTCGCAGCCGAAGACCCGCTGCTCGGCCGCGACTTCATCTTCGCGCTAGACCTCTCAGCTCCTGGGGACCAGGTGTGGGTCGCCGATCTGCGCATCGAAGTGCCTCTGGAAAAAAGCCTGCTGGTCGGGCGCGAGCCGATCGAGGCCTTCGCGGCCGAGCCTCGCGCCGTAGCGTTCGGGCGCTGGCTCGCGATGCGGCGGGGGAGGCCGGCGCTCGCCAGCGTCGTGCACGAGATCATCGGCGCGACGATCGACGAGATCCGGCGGGAGAGCAATTCGCAGCGGAAGATCGCTAGGCGCGCCCGCCCGAACGTCTACCGCCTCATGCTGGCAATTGAGGAGGGCGAGCGGATGGACCCCCACGCGATCAAGCTCTACATCGTCACCGACGGGCAGGCGAGCGAGGACGCGCGCAGCCTCTTTGACGAGCTCTGGTGGAGCCGCGCCCGGCTCGTCGCCGCACAGAAGGGGCTCCAGCTTCACCCGAACGGCTGGCTGAACGCGCGTGAAGCCGACCTCACGCTGCTCGACGACCTCATAGAACTGCGGACGCCGTTTTAGCCACGGCGGCATGATGCGGTCGCCCACGTCCCCACTGCGCCAGCGACCAAGGCGGGCGCGAGGACGACGCTATCCGGGGTCGTCGCCGGCGAGCAGGAGTCGCCAGTCGCGCAGGAGCTGGCGGGCCTCATCGCTTGAGCGCGGCGCGTGGAAATGACAGACCGCGCACGTCCACATCGCCAGATTGGGCCGACGCTCTCCCCCACCCGCCTGGCGAAGCGCGGTCACCGTGGCGCGCTGGCGCTCCCACAAAGGCTCGAACACACGAACGCCACGGGCCTCCTTGCGCAGCCCCCCATAGGGCCCAAGGTCATCGGCCTCGACCCGACGCCAGCGCCCGGCCAGCTCTCTGGCTGCCTCGAGGTCGGTGGGCGCGCGGAAATGCAAGAGCGCGTTGATCCATGCGGTCACCGTCGCACCGCCTGCGCGCAGCTCGTCGCACTGTTCCTCGGCGCGCTCCCACATCGGCACGTACAGCGACACGGCGACCTGCACCGGTCGACCGGCCCGCGCGTAGACATTGGCGGCGGGGCCAGCGTCGGTCGTGGGCAACACGCGAACATTGCTGGGGGGTTTGTGTCTTGGCCGCCGTGCGCTGGCGATCGCGAGGGCGCGGGGAAGCCTTCCGCGCCGCGGGTGGCGGCGTCTGAGGCTGGTCGGTGGGGCCTTCGTTCTCATCAGCTGGCGCGGGAGCCGTGCGGGCGGGGGCGGCGACGCGGCGGCGCGGGTCGTCAGAGCGGCCCTGGATGGGCTCAGAGCCCTCGACCTTGAGGGGCATCACGCCGCCTCCGCGGCCAGCGTGCTCGGCCAGAGCTCCTCAGCCAGGGCCCGGAAGGCTTGGGCGGCAGCGCGCGCGTGCTGCCCTCCGCCGGCACGCAGCACGATGGGTACCTGTTCGGCCACGGCATTGGCGATCGCCTCAGTCTTGGGAATCGCGGTGCGCAGCACGGGCATGTTCAACTGGGCGACGAGCTGCGCGAAGCTTTGGACGGTCAGCAGCCGCTCGTTGACGAAGTTGCGCAGGACCATCCGCTTGCGACACGCTCGCCGCGCTCCCTGCGGGGACAGCCGCTACGGGCGCGCCACCGCAGCGGGCGCCAACGATGGCCGCGCCTGGCGCGGGAGCGGAGTGGCCGGCGGTGGCTGGCTGAACGGCGCGGCGGCGCGATCGCGCGCGCGGGCCTTGCGGGCGGCGTCCCGTGCCTCTGGCGTCGCTGGCGGCGGCTCGACGT
>DASZCY010000076.1:0-3982 GCA_035942615.1 Solirubrobacteraceae bacterium
CAGGCCGCCGAGGGTCATCGCGGGGTTCTCGGAGATCTCCGTGCGGATGCCCATGCGCTCGGCCAGCTCGGCGATCTTCTCGGTGCCTACCTCGAGGCCCACCTCGGCGTAGACGGAGTTGTCGGAGGTCGTGGTCGCTCCCGCCAGCGTGGTCACGCCTGCATAGGCGTCCTCGTAGTTGTTGACCTCGAAGACCTGGCCGTCGGCCACCTCGATGTCCTTCTGCTGCGAGCTCCAGGTCGAGCTGGGCGCGATACCCGACCGCAGCGCGCCGGCCAGCACGAAGGGCTTGAAGGCCGAGCCGGGCTGACGCCGCCCGTCGGTGGCCAGGTTGAACGGCTCGCGGCGAGGGTCCCGGCCGCCGATCATCGCGCGCACCTCGCCCGTGTCGTTGTCGATGGCGACCAGTGCCGCGGTGGGCCCGTCGGGATTGCCCAGCCACTGGCCCACGGCCGCCTCGGCCGAGCGCTGAAGCTCGAGGTCCAGGGTGGTCTGCACCGCAAGGCCGCCCCGGAAGGCCTGGGCGGCGCCGTAGCGGTCCACCACCTGCTGGCGAACCCAGCTGGTGAAGTAGGCCGAGCCCTCCGTGGCCGAGCGGACCGTCGGCGGCTCGACCTGCTCGGGGGACGGCAGGGGCTGTGTGATCGCCGCCTCGTACTCGGTCTCGCCCAGCTTGCCCTGATCGAGCATGCTCTTGAGCACGAGGTTGCGCCGCTCGCGCGCGGCCTTGGGATTTGAGACGGGCTCGTACTCGCTGGGCGAGGCCACCAGGCCCGCCAGCAGTGCCGCCTCGTGAACCTTCAGCTCGGCGGCGCAGGGCCGCGCGTCGCTGCCACATCCCCGGTGGTTGACGTCGGCGGCGAAGTAGGTGCGCGCCGCCGACTCGATCCCGTAGGCGCCGTTGCCGAAGTAGATCGAGTTGAGGTAGTTGATGAGGATCTTGTCCTTGGACCACTTGCGCGTGAGGTGGAAGGCCAGCGCCGCCTCACGGATCTTCTGGGTGATCGTGCGCGAGCCCTGGGCCTCTGTGGCGTTCTTGACGAACTGCTGGGTGATGGTCGAACCGCCCTGCACGCTGTCACCGGCTCGGAGGTCCTCCCACAGGGCGCGCAGGGTGCCGCGCATGTCCACGCCCGAGTTCTCGTAGAAGCGCTGATCCTCGATCGCGATGACCGCCTGCTGCATCACGGGGGCGACCTGGTCGCTGCCCAGCAGGATGCGTCCCTGGTCGGCCAGCACGGCCAGGCGCTCGCCCCGCGCGTCGAGGAGGATCGAGTTGCGCGCGTCCTGCTGGTAGGCGGCGCTCTGGTCCAGGGCGGGAAGTTCCCCGGCCACCGCCATGAGCATTCCAAAGAAGGTCGAGACCAAGGCGAGCAGCGACAGGCCACCCAGCACGAGGGCCAGGCGCAGCTTCTTCAGTCGCGGCTGCCGCTCGGGCAGCTGGACGATGTCGGACCCGGAGGCGTCCATGGGAACGAAGGCATCGCGGGGACGCCGACGAGCGAGGCTAGCAGCGGGCGCGGCGGGGATCGGCGTCGTTATGTTCCCAGCCATGTCCGGGCAGCCTGCACGCGACGCCGCCTTCCTGACGCGCGACGCCGTCGACGCACTGCCCGCGGGAGGGCTGGAGCGCAAGCTCGCCGAGGGCCGTCCGCTGCGGGTCAAGCTCGGTCTCGATCCCACGGCGCCCGACCTCCATCTCGGCCATACGGTGGTGCTGCGCAAGCTGCGCGAGTTCCAAGACCGCGGGCACGTGGTGGTGCTCATCGTCGGGGACTTCACCGCGCGCGTGGGCGATCCCACCGGACGCTCCTCCACCCGCCCCCAGCTCTCGGCCGACGAGATCGAGGCCAACGCGCGCACCTACGTCGCCCAGGCGGCGCGGATCCTCGACCCCCACGCCGTCGAGCTGCGCCACAACTCCGAGTGGCTGGACATGGCCATGGACGAGCTGTTCGCTCTGGCGCGCACCACCACCGTCGCCCAACTGCTCGAGCGCGACGACTTCGCCAAGCGCCACGCCGCCCGCGAACCGATCTCCATCCTGGAGCTGCTCTATCCGCTCATGCAGGGCTATGACTCGGTCAAGGTCCGCGCCGACGTGGAGCTGGGCGGCACCGATCAGAAGTTCAACCTGCTGCTGGCCCGCGACGTACAGCGCGCCTACGGTGAGCCCGAGCAGTGCGTCCTGACCATGCCGATCCTCCCTGGGCTGGACGGCGAGCGCAAGATGTCCAAGTCGCTGGGAAACCACATCGGGGTGAGCGAGGCGCCCGAGGAGGCCTACGGGCGCACGCTGTCGATCCCCGACGAGGCGATGGAGACGTGGTTCGGGCTGCTGCTGGGGGAGCAGATGCCCGGGGGACTGGCCGCGCGCGACGCCAAGCACGCGCTTGCGCGCGCGCTCGTCACGCGCCTGCACGGGGAGGAGCCCGCCACGCGGGCCGCCGAGCACTTTGAGCGCACCGTGGTGCACGGAGACGCGCCCGAGGACCTCGAGGAGACGCTGTTCGAGCCCGCTGACGGGGCCG
This sequence comes from Solirubrobacteraceae bacterium, assembly GCA_035942615.1. Taxonomy (GTDB): domain Bacteria; phylum Actinomycetota; class Thermoleophilia; order Solirubrobacterales; family Solirubrobacteraceae; genus Siliceabacter. Next base: position 2,532 of record DASZCY010000076.1, read on the forward strand.
TGCATCTGCCCGCGCTGATCGCGGAGGCCTTCGGTCGGTCGCGCTCGGAGGCCCGCCGGCTGCTGGCCCAGGGCGGCGTACGCCTGGACGGGTGCGTGCTGGGTGGCGATGACCAGGACCTCGATGCCCAGCGCCTGGACGGGGCGGTGCTGCAGGTGGGCAAGCGCGCCTTTCGCCGGCTGCGCCGGGCGCCGTGAGTCCCTCGGCGGTGCACTCGGGGCTGCTGCGCCTGTCCACGCGCGGCCACGGCGAGATCGTGGACGTCACCGAGGGCGTGCGCTCGGTGGTGCGCACCTCGCAGACCACCCTCGGCGTGGCGCACGTCTTCGTGACCGGCTCGACGGCGGCGGTGACGACCATGGAGTACGAGCCCGGCGGCGTGGCCGACCTCCGTGCCCTGCTGGAGCGCCTGGTCCCGGACAAGGGCGACTACGAACACAACGAGCGCAACCACGACACCAACGCCCACGCGCACCTGCGCGCAGCCGTCCTGGGCCCGTCGTTGAGCGTGCCGGTCGTCGACGGGCGCCTGGTCCTGGGCACCTGGCAGCAGGTGGTGCTGGCCGACTTCGATGACCGCCCGCGCGAACGGCAGGTCACCGTCCAGGTCGTCGGCTGACCCGGGGAAGGAGGCGGTGCGGCGTAGCCTGCCTCCCCTGCTAGTCTGCCGGCGGCGCACCGGGCCGGCCTGGCCGGCCTGGCAACGGTGCTTCTGCGGGCGGCAGGGCGATGCTATGCTGTCGGACCCATCCGAGAGGGCCCTGCCCTCTCGCGCGTCGACCTAGGAGGGAGTCCCCCTCGTCCGAGACGGCGTGACGGTCTTTGAAAACTCAACAGCATGCGCAACCGTGGATCGACGAGTCGATCCTCGAGTTGCGTCCAGGTCCGTCCGCCGGCCGCCCCTCGGGGCTGGACCGGTGGAGCCAAGTAGTAACCCTGTCATGACCGGGGTGCCCACGTGTACGAGGCACCTCAAGTAGGTCGATGACGAACTCTCATGTGACGGCTGGACGACGCCTTCGGGCATCGGACGGCCAGCAGTTCTTCACGGAGAGTTTGATCCTGGCTCAGGACGAACGCTGGCGGCGTGCTTAACACATGCAAGTGGAGCGACGAACCGGGCTTCGGCCCGGGGCAGAGCCGCGAACGGGTGAGTAACACGTGGGTAACGTGCCCCGATGACCGGGACAACCCGAGGAAACTCGGGCTAATACCGGATGTGCCCCCGCCACATCAGTGGCGGGAGGAAAGGAAGCTTCGGCCTCCGCATCGGGATCGGCCCGCGGCGCATTAGCTTGTTGGTGAGGTAACGGCCCACCAAGGCGACGATGCGTAGCTGGTCTGAGAGGACGATCAGCCACACTGGGACTGAGACACGGCCCAGACTCCTACGGGAGGCAGCAGTGGGGAATCTTGCGCAATGCGCGAAAGCGTGACGCAGCAACGCCGCG
>DASZCY010000077.1:0-2889 GCA_035942615.1 Solirubrobacteraceae bacterium
CGCGCCGCCTGCAGCACGTCGCCGTTCATGCGCGAGTCGGGCCGCGCGAAGTAGATGTACTCGAAGAGGCAGAAGGCCTCGCGCGCGCCGGAGATCACCTGCCGGGTCTGGAGCCCCTCCGCCGACAGCGAGATCAGCTCCCCTGGACGCACGTCGCGCACGTAGCGCGCGCCGATGATGTCGAACGCGCACGACTCGGAGGCCACGCAGTAGCGCTCGGGGGCCCCGCCCGCGGCGGGCAGCACGCCGAGCTGCGCGAGGCCGGGGTCTCCTTCCGCTCCACCCCGGACTCGGAGATCATGGCCGCGCTGCTGGCCTCCCACCCCGCCGAGCGCATCGAGGACGCCGGGGCCGACGCGCTGGGGCGAATGGAGGGCGCCTACTCGACCGTGCTGATGACCGAGGACCGCGTGCTGGCCTTTCGCGACCCCGCGGGCCTGCGTCCGCTGGTGCTCGGGGTGCTGCCCGCCGCCGGCGACGCCCCCGCGCGCCACTGCGTGGCCTCCGAGTCGTGCGCGTTCGACATCATCGGCGCCCGTCACGTGCGCGACGTGCGTCCCGGGGAGCTGATCTCGCTGTCGGCGGAGGGGATCCAGACGCGGCAGGTGATCTCCGGCGCGCGCGAGGCCTTCTGCCTCTTCGAGTACATCTACTTCGCGCGGCCCGACTCGCGCATGAACGGCGCCGTGCTGCAGGCGGCGCGCGGACGGATGGGGGAGCTCCTCGCGCGCGAGGCTCCCGCGCCCGGCGGCGAGCTCGTCATCCCGGTGCCCGACTCGGGCACCCCCGCAGCGCGCGGCTTCGCGCGCGCCAGCGGCCTGCCCCAGGACGATGGGCTGATCAAGAACCGCTACGTGGCGCGTACCTTCATCCAGCCCGGCCAGGCACTGCGCAAGCACGGGCTGCGTATGAAGTTCAACCCGCTGCCCGAGATCGTGGGAGGCAAGCGCCTGGTGGGGGTCGACGACTCGATCGTGCGCGGCAACACCACCCGCCAGATCGTGCAGATGCTGCGCGAGGCGGGCGCCCTGGAGGTGCACATGCGCATCAGCGCGCCGCCCATCCAGCACCCCTGCCACTACGGGGTCGACATGTCCACGCGCGAGGAGATGGTCGCCCACGGACGCACCGTCGACGAGGTCGCCGCCGAACTGGGCGCCGACTCGCTGGCCTATCTTTCGCTGGACGGCGTCTACGAGGCCGTGCGCGGCGAGCGCGGCCGCCACTGCGACGCCTGCTTCAGCGGCGAGTACCCCCTGGCGGCCAGCAGTCCCTATCTGGACAAGTACGCCTTCGAGCGCGCGCTTCCGCTGGTCCAGGCGTAACGCCTTCGTCACGCCCGCCGCCGACCGCCGGGGGCAGCGCTATGGTCGCTCGCCCGATGACGGGCCTGGACCTCTTCTCCTCCGCGGCCGGGATCACCCCGCTGGATCCCGCCGAGCCCGACGACGCGCTACGTCGCCTCTTCGGCTTTGCGCAGTTCCGCCCGGGCCAGCGCGAGGCCGTCGAGGCGGCGCTGGCCGGGCGCGACGCGCTGGTGGTCATGCCCACCGGCGCGGGCAAGTCGCTGTGCTACCAGCTGCCCGCCCTGGTGGGCGACGACCTCACGCTGGTGGTCTCGCCGCTCGTGTCGCTCATGCAAGACCAGGTCGAGGGCCTGGGGGGCGTGGCGGGCGACCGGGTGGGGCTGGTCAACGCCCAGCGCTCGGCGGCCGACAACCGCGCGACCCTGTCCGCCGCGGCGCGCGGCGGGCTGCGCCTGCTCTATGTCGCCCCCGAGCGCTTCTCCTCGCGCGCGTTCCTCGACGCGGTGCGCGAGGCCCGCGTGGGGCTGTTCGTGGTCGACGAGGCCCACTGCGTCTCCCAGTGGGGCCACGACTTCCGCCCTGACTACTTTCGCCTGGCCGACGCCGCGCGGTGGCTGGGGGCGCGGGCCATCATGGGCGCCACCGCGACCGCCACCCCGCAGGTGGCCGCCGACGTCGAGCGCCGCCTGGCGCTGCGCGATCCCGTCCGCGTGACCACGGGCTTTGACCGGCCCAACCTCTCCTTTGCGGTGGTGCGCGCGGCGGGCACCCGCGCCAAGCGCCGGCATCTCGCGGCGGTGCTGGCCGACCCGGCGGCGCGGCCGGCCATCGTCTATGCGGGCACGCGCGCGGCCGCCGATGAGCTGGCCGCGCTGCTGCGCGCGGAGCTCGGCTGCCGGGTCGCGGCCTACCACGCGGGGCTGGACCGTGAGCAGCGTGCCACCGTGCAGCGACGCTTCATGGACGGCGACAGCGAGGTGGTGGTGGCCACCAACGCCTTTGGCATGGGCGTCGACAAGGCCGACGTGCGCACGGTCTGCCACGACGCGGTGCCCGCCTCGGTGGAGGCCTGGTACCAGGAGGCCGGGCGCGCCGGGCGCGACGGGCGGCCGGCGCGGGCGTTTCTGTTTGCCGAGGGCCGCGACAAGGGCCTGCACGTGTTCTTCATCCAGCGCGCGGAAGTCGACGACGGCCTGGTGGCCAAGGTCGCCGACCGCCTGACCCGCCGCGCCGAGCAGGGGCGCTACGACCTCGGCGTCGACGAGCTGGCCGCGCTGGCCGGCGACCCGTCCGGGGCCGGGGACCAGGTCCGCACGGTGATCGGTCACCTGGCTCGCGCCGGCGTCCTGCGCCCCGCACCCTCGACGCCCGACCGCGTCCGGGGCGCGCTGGAGGCGCCCTTCGACGGGCGCGCCCGCGCGGCGTGCCGAGCCTCGGCGGGCGACGCCCAGCGCGCGCGCTGGGCTCAGTACCGGGCGGTGTGGGCGCTGGTGGAGGGCGACGGGTGCCGCCGGCAGACGCTGCTGCGCCACTTCGGCGACCCGGCCCCGCCCGCCGCCCAGGCCGGCGTGCCTTGCTGCGA
>DASZCY010000078.1:0-3244 GCA_035942615.1 Solirubrobacteraceae bacterium
CATAGAAGCTGTCGAGGTTCCTCCGGGGGTCGGCGCCGGTCGCCCGGCCCCAGCCGTGGCGGGTGGTTCAGGCGGCGGTGCGGGTCTCCTTGGTGTCGCGGAGGGGCTGGTCGGTCATGGCGGCCCACAGGAAGCCGGCGAGCTCGCGGGCCACGGCGACGTTGGCCACGGTGGTCGCTTGCCGTGCTGGGTGAGGGTGCGGTGGCGGTGGTGCAGGCGGATCTGGGCTTGCCAGGCGCGGGCGGTGACGGTGGTGGGTAGCCCGGGTGTCAGCTCGCCGGCGCGCTTGGTCAGGCGGGGGGCGTGTTGGTAGTGCCAGGCGGCTTCGACGAGCAGGCGCCGCGCGTGGCGGTTGCCGCACTTGGTGATGTGCCCGCGGTGCTGCTGGTCACCCGAGGAGTACTCGGCCGGGGTGAGACCAAGGAAGCTGAAAAGCTCGCGGGGGTGGGCAAAGCGGCGAAAGTCGCCGATCTCGGCCACCAGGCCCAGCGCGGTGCGCACCCCGATCCCGCGAAAGCAACACAGCCACGCCACGGGCTCGCGCCACGGCTCGGTACCCGCGATCTGGCAGAGCTGGTGGTCGATCGCCGCCAGCTGGGCATCGAGCGCGTCGAGATGGGCGAGCATGTGCTCCAGCGCGCGCTGGGCGTTGGCGTCGGCCAGGCGCTGGGCGCGCACCCACGCGTGGTGCTTGAGCGTCCAGGACTTCTTGCCCGCGCGGAAGATATGGCCGTGGCGCAGCAGCTGCTTGGCCACACGCTGGCGCGCGGCGGTGCGTGCACAGCGCAGATCGTCGCGGCAGCGCACCAGGTCGCGCAGGCCCTCCTGCTCGGGACTGGGCGGCGCCACGAAGGACAGCTCGCCGGCGCGAAACAGGCGCACCAGCCTCTTGGCGTCGCGGCGGTCGGTCTTGACGCGGTCACCGGCGCGGATGGGCACCAGCGACGGCGCGATCACGTCGCAGGCCACGCCCAGGCGCGTGAGCACGCGCAGCAGATCGAACCCGCACGGGCCGGCCTCGTAGACGGCCAGGCCCTCCGGCCCGCCGAGGCGCTCGATGAACCGACGGATCGCGCGCTCGGTGGTTTCGATGCGCTGCAGCTGCGCCTCGCCGCCCTGCGGCGGCAGCGTCGCGGCCACGATCGAGTACTTGTGCACGTCCAAGGCCACCCAGGTACGCACCTGGAAAGGCGCCGTCGAGCTAACGTCCGGCATGGGCTGGTCCTCCGTCGTATGCGGCTCTGGCCGAAGCGGCCCTCATCAACCGCACAGTCAACCCGCGACAGATGCGACGCGCGAGGACCAGCCTCGCCATGCGTCCATCCTGACTAGCGCGCCACGAGCACCGCCGACACGCGCGCGTGCAGACCAGGCGTGTCAGGCTCGGCCACGGAGACGCTCGCAATCAGGCGAATGCGAAAGCGGAGCCATGCGAGGGAACGAGGCGCCGGTCGGTCGGCGCGCCCACGCTCTGCCTATGCAAGACGCCGGGCCAGGAGGGGCTTGGCCGCGCTGATGCTCCTCGTCCAACGGAGAAGCCCGGTCCGCGCGAACGTGACGCTCGCTCCTCTCCTGATGCATCACCCTGCTTCGGCGGCCGCGCCAAGGCCGCCGCCTGTTGAGAAGCGACGCCTCGGTTTGACCCTAAGCTCAGACGCGGATGCGCGGCTGGATCAGCGCCTCCTGGGCCTTCGCCGCGCACAGGGCGTATTAGCATCATGCCCAGCAGGCACAGGGAGATTGGCGAGCATGGATCCGGAAACCTCCATCGCGGAGCATTGGGCCGACCGGGACGTTTATGGTCTTATCGTCTCGGCGCTGGAGCGAGCGTCGAAGTCTCTGGATTCGTTGACCGTTGAGGATCTGGCGCCGGTCGACCACTTCCACGCGCGTGGGTTCCCGGCCACCGTCGATCTCGCGGATCGGCTGCCTGTCGAGCCCGGCGACCACCTGCTCGACATCGGCTGCGGGGTCGGTGGCCCGGCTCGCTACTTCGCGCAGCGCTTCGGGTGCAAGGTCAGCGGGATCGACATCACCGGGCCGTTCGTCGACGCGGCGAACAAGCTGACCGCGCTGCTCGACATGGGCGACAGGGTCTTCATCGAGCAGGGCGACGGCGAGCGGCTGCCCTACGACGACGGCACGTTCGACGGCGCCTATGCGCAGCACGTGACCATGAACGTCGCCGACCGTCCGCGCTTCTTCGGCGAGGCGTGGCGCGTGCTGAAGCCCGGCGGGTTCTTCGCGCTCACCGAGCACGGCCTCGGGCCCGTGGGAGGCCCGCACCATCCCGTGCCCTGGTCGGAGGACGGCACGGGCGAGTTCCTCGTCACGCCGTCGGAGACCCGCGAGCTCCTCGCCGCCGCCGGGTTCGTGGACATCGAGTGCGAGGACACCGGCCCGAAGTACCTGGCCGCGTACCGGGCCGCGCTGGAGCTCGCCGGCCGGGGTGAGCTGCCGCCGCTCGGCCTGCACGTGCTGATCGGCCCGACGGCGCCCGAGAAGATGCGCAATTCCGCCCGCAACATCGAGGAAGGGCGCACGCATCCCGTGCAGATAGTGTGCGGTAAGCCGTCCTGAGCTGACTGGGGGATTGACCGCGTGCCGCCAGCCGGTCGTCGGCTAATGGCGACGCCTCCTCCAGCCGCAGAGCAGTCGCCCGGAGCGAGGCTTCCCTCGCCTGTGGAGTGGACGAGCAACAGAAGCGCCACTCGGCCCGACCCGTTGCATCCAATGCATAGGCACGACGTGGGCCGCGCGCGAGCTCCCGATCGGACGGAGCTCGAGCACGTCGCTATCGCAATGAGGCACGAGGAGTCGCGAGCACCCGGCCGGCCCAGACTGCTGCATCGGACGAAACGCAAGCGTGTAGCGAGCCGCTGATGGCGCGCTCGTCTTCGGAGACGAAGCACTGGCGGTTTCACGCCGCGCGCGTCGCGCTGACCACTTGGATTCCACGTCCTGGCTCGTTATGCCGACCTCCCCGGCGCGTTTCACGGCGAACCGGGTAGCGCATCGCTGCGGATATCGGCATAAGCAGGAGGTCGGCCTAATACGTCTTATGCCGACGTCGGCATAACACGTACACGGTGCCGCCCTTGCGATCGCGCTCGACTCCCTGGCCGGGCGCCTGGCGGGCCATCACGCGGCCTGCTTTCGCTCGGTCAGCTCGCGGATGGCCTGCTCGAGCGCGTGTACGTCACGCTCGAGCTGGGCGATCCGGCAGGCCAGCTCAGCGCTGGAC
>DASZCY010000079.1:0-8932 GCA_035942615.1 Solirubrobacteraceae bacterium
CGAGGCGCTCGCGAAGGTCCACCACTTCGGACGCCGATACCCGCGCCAGCCGAGCGACGATGAGCACCTGATCGCACTCCGAGGCGAGTACCGCGCCGTCCGGAAGGTCGCCGAGGGCCGGCGGCCCGTCGCATATCACAAAGGCGTAATCGAGGTCCCAGATGGCGTCGAGCAGGGCACTGATGGCACGCGGGTCGAAGGCATCACCGGGATCGACGCCGCGTGACCCCGACGGCAGGACATCGGGCGTAGGGGGCCGGTCATTCCCGGGCGCGACGATGACCTGCCGGAGGCCCGCGCCGTCGGTGACCGTGCCGGCAGAGCCGACCAGCAGCTCCCACAACCCGGGCCTACCCTGGACGCCGTACAAAGCGTCGAGATCGGGTCGGCGGAGGTCTGCGGACACCACCAGCGTCCGCTGACCCGTCTCTGCGAGCGAGGCTCCCAGGCGCTGGACGACGGTCGTCTTGCCCTCGCCGTGCACCGTGCTGGTGACCAGCACGCTGTGGCGGCCGCCCGCCGGCAGCGCTAGTCGCAGCAGGGTCGCGAGCGTTCGATATGCCGCCGCGCCGTCGGTCGGCGGCCGGCGCCGACTGATCCGCCGCTCGCTGTCTGGCAGCTTGGCGAGGATCGGTGCAGACAGAATCTGTGAGAGCTCCCGGGCGGTCGGGCGTGGCCGCAGCTGGTCGCGCGCCAGACCCACGAGGACGGCCAGGAAGAAGGACCCGAAGAAGGCGAGAACAGCGTTGCGAAGGGGGTGGGGAGCGGACGCCGCCTCCGGGAGGCCGGCCGGCCGCGCGACCTGTAGGTCGGCTCCGGCGGCTGCTTCGGCCACCAGAAGCTCGACCCGGCGCTCCTGGAGCGCGCGGAGCTCCTCGCTGCCCGGATCGGCGCCCGCGTCCTGGAGCTGATCGATGTCCCGGGAAAGCCGGTCTATCACCGTCCGCAGTCGGATCCGCTGGGTCTGGCTCTGCTGCTCCACGAAGGAGCGCGCGACCGCGTTGGCCGTTTGCTGTGCGGCTTCCGCGCTTTCCGCGGTAGCCGAGATGGACAGGACGTCCGCCTCCTGGTCGGTGCTGGCGGTCACGCGATCCTCCAGCGCTTCGGCATCCACCGAGAGCTGGTCGGCGGCCGGCGCCAGGACAGCCGGGGTCGTGACCAGCGTGCGCAGCGTCGCCAGCCGGCGCAGGAGGGAGTCCGACTCCGCGCTGGCGGACGAGAGGGCGTCGCGCTCTATCACGAGGATGTCCGTCGTCGCCTCGTAGGACTTCGGCACGAGCAGTGACGCCAGGGCGACCCCGCCGGTGATGACCGCGACGATCGTCGCCATCAGCGCCGCGTTGCGGCGCAGGGCGGCGACATAGCGGGCCGTGTCGACTGCGTCGGCGCGGACATCGCCGCGTTCCAACTCGCCCGGACCGGGTCTCATGTGGCCTTGTTACCAAGCATGCCCACGGAACGGCGCCGGACGACCACGTGACCGGCGGTGGACCCTTCTCGCACAAGCGTCGACAGATCGCCGGGTCGTTAAGGGGCGAGCCGATTCTACCGAAGCAATCATCATGCCCGGTCGTACGCGCGCCTGCCTCCTGGCGGCGCTCACCATGCTGTGTGCCGCCCTCCCGACCGGCGCGGCCTCGGCGGGCCCCGCGGAGGCCGGAGGGGTGAAGTTCTTCAAGCGGACGGATTCCTCGTTCGACGGCTACACGACCGCTGCCGCCCCAGACTTCCAGGCGTGGATGCGGGAGAAGTTCTTTCGCGCGGAGGTCTGGTCCCCGTACTTCGACGACAAGACCGCATGGTATCCGCAGGGTCTTGCGTCGAGGAACCTGTACGCGATCTACCGCGAGGACGCGGCGACGGTCGCAGCACATCCCGAATGGGTGCTGCGCGACGCCGGCGGGGCACCGCTCTACATCCCGTGGGGCTGCTCGGGCGGTGTCTGTCCACAGTACGCCGGTGACGTGGGCAGCCGGTCGTTCCGGCGGGCCTGGATCAAGCGGGCGCGCGCCGTGCTCGCCCATGGCTACCGGGGGCTGTGGATCGACGACGTCAACCTGGAGTTCCGCGTAGGGGACGGGGAGGGGCGGTGGCGGGCGCCGATGGACCCCCGGACCGGCCGAGAGATGACATGGGAGAACTGGCGTCGATACGTGGCGGAGTTCGTCGAGGAGATCCGCGCGGCGTTTCCGAAGGCGGAGTTACTGCACAACGCGATCTGGTTCGCCGTCCAGCCCGTGCGCAGCGGCGATCCGTACGTCCGGCGCCAGATCGCCGCTGCAGACCGAGTAAACCTCGAGCGCGGCGTCAACGACGCGGGGCTGACCGGCGGAACGGGACAGTGGTCGCTACACGCGTTCCTGGACCACGTCGATGCGGTGCATGAGGCCGGTCGCACGGTGGTCCTCGATGCGTTCGATGACACCGCGGCGGGTCGCGAGTACAACCTCGCGGCGTACTTCCTCGTCTCCCGTGGCGGGGACGGGGTCGGCCTCGCGTCGATGACCCCGGAGACCTGGTGGACGATGTACGACGCCGAGCTCGGCGCGCCGCTCGGCGCGCGGGCGTCCTGGTCGGGGCTCCTGCGCCGGGACTTCGAACGCGGGATCGTCCTCGTGAACGAGCCGGGTGCTCCTCAACGCACCGTCGACCTCGGTGAGGCGCTGCTCGACAGCTCCGGCCGGACGGTGTCGTCGGTGACGCTGGACGGAGGGCGGGGCGCCGTGCTGCGCCGCGCGGCGCCGGCCTCCACCGCGGTCCGGACACAGACCGTCCTGGCGGAACCGGCGGCCAGGCTGCGGACCAGAGCCTCGACATCCACCGCCAGGAAGGACACCCCCGGCGTCCCAGCGCGCGAGAGTCGGCGCGCGTCCCGGGTGCTGATCCGCGGGCACGTGCGAGGGGCCGGCTCAGGGAGCGTGCACGTACGCATCGAGCGCATCGGCGCGCGGCGCGCGCGCACCTTCCGCCGCGCGACGACCGCGCTCGGCAGCCGGGGCGCGTTCCGGCTCGAGCTGCGCGCGCTGCCGCCGGGTCGCTACCGAATTGGTGCTCGCTACCTCGGCTCGACGGCGGGGCGTCCGTCAAGCGCACGCCCACGCGAGTTGCGGCTGCGCTAGCCGGCTGTGGCCCCGGGTACGCTCGCGGCGTGCCCCGCGTGCTCCTCGCCCTCGAGCCGCCTGACGGTGGGGTGGCCGAGAACGTTGCGCAGCTCGCCGTCCATCTCGGCGCCCACGGGTGGGAGGCCGAGGTCGCTGGTCCCCCGGAAGCGACGATCTACCCGCGGCTGGCCGCCGGCGGCGTCCCCGTGCACCGGCTGCCGCTGTGCCGCGACTACGGCGACGTCCGTCGTGAGGCTACCGCGCTGCGTCGGCTGTTGCGGTTGCTGCGGAGTGGGCCGTACGACCTGGTGCACTGCCATTCGGCCAAGGTGGGGGTTCTTGGGCGACTCGCCGCAGGGACCACGGGTGTTCCCATCGTCTACAGCCCACACGCCCTGCCCTTCGTCGGCCCGTTCGGGCTCGGGCGGCGGGTGGGTGCGCGGGCGGTCGAACGCGCGCTGGCCCCGCTGACCGCACGTATCCTCTGCGTATCCGAGGATGAGCGGCGAGAGGCCAATGCTGCCGGGCTCGGAGGGCGGGGACGGCTGCGCGTCGTCCACAACGGCTGCGCCGGATGCGACGACTCGATCTCTTCCGATCCGCGCCTGGCGGCGCTTCGGGAGGCAGGCCCGGTTGCGGGAGCGGTGGCCGTCCTGCGACCGCAGAAGCGGCTCGACCTGCTGGTGGACGCCGCCCCGGAGGTCCTGCGCCGGGTTCCCGCCGCCCGCGTGGCGATCATCGGCAACGGCCCGCTCGCCGCGCCCCTGCGGGAGCGCGCCGAACGGCGGGGCCTCGCCAGGGAGCCGCGGTTCCACTTCCTGCCCTTCGCGCCCCCCGTCGAGCGTTACCTGAGCGCTTTGGATGTCTTCGTCCTGCCCTCGGACTGGGAGGGCCTGTCCATCGCCGTGCTCGAGGCGCTCGCGTGCGGCGTCCCGCAGGTCGCCACCGACGTCGGCGGGACGGGCGAGGCGGTGACGGGCGACACCGGCGTGTTGGTGCCGCCAGGAGACGCCGGCGCGCTCGCCGAGGCGCTCGTGGGCCTCCTGCAGGATGAGGAGCAGCGTCAGCGGATGGCCGAAGCCTCGGTGCGGCGCCACAGAGCCAGCTTTACGCTCGAGCGCATGGTCGCCATGACCGCCGCCGTGTATGAGGAGGCGCTGGACGGACACGGTCTCAGCCGACGTGTGGCAATTCCGTATCTTGGAGGGCGGTGAGCGCACAGCGACAGCACTCCCGGGATACAGCTGCGCAGCCCCGGATCGCCGTCATCATCCCGTGCTTCAACGCTGGCCGGCTCCTCACGGAGACCCTCGACTCGATCCGAGAGCCAGAGCCAGTCGAGGTGATCATCATCGACGATGGCTCCACAGACCCTGTGACGTGCGAGCTGTACCCGCAGCTCGAGGCGCGCGGGTACCAGGTACTTCGTCTCGCGACCAATTCCGGCGCTGGCGTCGCCCGTAACACGGGGCTCGCCGCAACGACGATGCCCTATGTCTTTAATCTCGACGCCGACGACCTGCTCGTGCCTGGCGTCCTCACCACCATGGCGGCGCTCCTGGACACCCATCCGGAGGCTGCCGTCTGCTACGGGGACTACGAGGAGTTCGGCGCTCGTCAGGGCGTCCGCCGAACGGCCCCGACGCTCGATCCCTTCCGCGTCGCGTATGTCAACAAGTGGCCCGGACTTGGGCTCTTCCGGCGCGCGACCCTCCTGGCTGTTGGCGGGTGGCCCACCACACGCGGGTACGAGGACTGGGAGCTTTGGATGATCCTCGCGGAACGCGGGTGCCAGGGCGTGCACACGGGTGGGGTGGTTTTCCGGTACCGCATAGGCAACCGGGGCGCCTTCGGCTGGGGCCGGCAGAACCACGTCGCGGTGTATCGAGGCCTCAAGCAACGCCATCCGCAACTGTTCTCGAACCTCGGTACGCATCGTCGGCGCTCCGATCTCCCCTGGGTGTGGAAGCTGGCGTATCCGTTGCTCTACGCCGGCGGCAGACCGCGCTTGGAGCGCACCCGGCAGGTTGTCCGGCGGGTCGTCGGCACGTGGTCACCCGGGCTCCGAAGCACCCCTTCGCCGGCAAGCCATCACTCCACCCCGTGAAGGCTCCCTAGGGCGGACCCTGTGGGATCACGCCGACGGGCGCTCACTGGTAGCTTCCGCGCAGGACGCGCCGAGCGGCGTTCTGCACGGCGCCCCGGGGACAGGGGGCAGGGGGGCGCCGGCGAGGATCGCCGCCGGCGCGGGTCCGGTCAGTCATGCCGCCTGGCGGCGCAATGGTCGGAAGTAGCTCGCCGCAGCCTGCAGGTCATCGCTCATCGCCGGAGGCCGTCCCTCGAGGTCGTGCGCGTCGGAGGCGATGTCGTGCACCAGTCTGTCGCGGACCAGCCACCGCGCGAACTGCTGTGCCTGGCGGCGAAAGCCGCCCGTGAGCGATGCGGCGGTGATCGAGACCAGGACGTCCGCCCCGAGGAGGCGGCGCACGCTGTCGGGCGAGCGGCGCAGGGCGGGGCAGCGCTCGACGTGGGCGAGCAGGACGGGATGGCCGCGCGCGACGAGACCTTCGATCTCGGCCACCGGGTTTCCCGCGGCGGGCGAGAGTGGAGGTTCCACCAGGACCCACCGCCGTCCCCCCAAGCGCAGTTCACCTAGCTGCTCGTCGGAGAGATGCGCTGCGGGCGCTCGCGCGCCAGTGTGTTGTCAGGTGTTCTCCGGCAACACCTATTCAACACGTCTTCCTGGATGGCCGTCAGGATGCCTTCGCTCATCCCGGCGGTCCTTAGACTCGCGACCATGGCGACCATGGCCGAGGCGAGGCTGAGCGCCGCCGAGCGGCGGATGCTCGACCGCTTCGTCGCCGCGCTGCGCGAGCGACTCGGCGACGAGCTGATCAGCGTGTGGCTGTTCGGCTCGCGCGCTCGCGGCGAGATGACGGACCCCCTCTCCGATGTCGATGTCCTGGTCGTCACGCGCGCCGGTCGCGCGGACGAGCGGGTGGCATGGGACGAGCTCTCACGACTCGCCGAGGAGGAAGGGCTGAGTCCGGTCCTGCTCTCGCTGATCGTCTGGGATCCGGAGTGGCTCGCCCATCGGCGTGAGATCCGCTCGTTCTTCGTCCAGGAGGTCGACCGCGACAAGATCGTCCTGCACGGCTCCCCGTGAGCCCGCGATCGGACGAGCTGCTGCAGTTCGCGCACGAGCGCTTGGCGGCGGCGCGCGACCTGCTCGCCACCGCCCACCCCGAGGCGGCCGTCAGCATGGCCTACTACGCCGGGCTCTACGCCGCTCGCGCCGCGCTCAGCGAGCACGACCTCAACGCTCGTTCCCATCGCGGCCTGTGGCAGCTGATGCGCGAGCACGTGGTCGGCGAGGGACGGATCGCCGGCGAGGTCGTACAGCCGCTACAGCAGGCCCAGGGCCTGCGGGAGGCCGTCGACTACGACGCCCAGCGCATCGGCGAGGAGGAGGCGAACGCGCTGCTCACGGCCGCCGAGCGCCTGGTCGAAGCCGTCGGCGAGGCCTACGGTGGCCGCTGACCCCGCTGCCGGCGAGCCGCCGCTCGCGCTGGCCGCGCTCACGCAAGCGCGTCGAGCGGCTTGCGGGGCGCCGCCCGGCTGACCCGACAGTAGTGCTGGACCGGCGTGGGGCCGGGCGCTTACGGGCGGGTTCCGGGGAGGATGCGCTGAGCGGCGTCCTGAATGCCGCCCGGGGGACGAGGTGGCAGGGGCTCGCCGGCGAGGATCGCCGCGGGCGCGTCGGCGGTGAGCCAGTCCGCCTGACCGCGCAGGGCCCGGAGGCCCTTCGCCGCGGCCTGGAGGTCGTCCCTGGTCGCCGGGGGCCGTCCGTCGACGTCGTGCGCGTCGGAGGCGATGTCGTGCACCAGCCTCTCGCGCACCAGCCACCGCGCGAACTCCCGGGCTTGGCCGCCAAAGCCGCCGGTCAGCGACGCGGAAGCGATGGAGACCAGGACGCCCGCACCACGAGGCGGCGCACGCCGCTGGGCGAGCGTCGCAGGGCTGGGCAGCGCTCGACGTGGGCGAGCAGCACGTGATGTCCGCGGGCGAGGAGTCCCTCGATCTCTGGGGCGGGGTTTCCCGCCGCCGGTGAATGAGGTGGCTCGACCAGGATCCATCGCTGTCCGCCTAGGCGCAGCTCGTGCAGCTGATCGTCGGAGAGGTCGCGGGTGCGCACGAGCTCGATCTCCGCGCCCTCTCGGACGTCCAGCTCGACCCGGCTGCCACCAGCGCCTCGCGCAGGCGCGTCGCTGCGCCGGCGATGTCGGCGCGGAAGGTGGGATAGCGCGAAGAGACGTGGGGGGTGGCCACGGCGACGCTGGTTCCCGCGGCGACCATGGCCTGCGCCAGCGCGACCGAGCCCTCGAGCGTCGACGGGCCGTCGTCCAGCCCGGGCAGCAGGTGGGTGTGCAGGTCGATCATCGCTCCGCCCCGTACCCCCCGCCGCCTGGCGTCTCCAGGCGCAGGCGGTCTCCCGGGCGCAGCTCTCCGCTGGCTTTGGGGGCCAGCTCCTGGGGCTCGCCGCCCTGCGGGGTGAGCACGTTGCGCCCGGGCTGGCCGTCGCTGCCGCCCTGGGCCCCCGCTGGCGCCCGCCGCCGGCGTTCGGTGATCAGTGAGTACTGCATCGGCTCGAGCGCCTCGACCTCGCGCACCACGCCGTCGCCGCCCCGCCGCCGTCCGGCGCCGCCCGAGCCGCGGCGCAGCGCGTACTCCACCACGCGCAGGGGGAACTCGAGCTCCAGGGCCTCCACCGGCGTGTTGAGGGTGTTGGACATCGCCACGTGCACGGCGCTGGGCCCGGCGGCGTCGGGGCACGCGCCCTGGCCGCCCCCCAGCGTCTCGTAGTAGGTGAAGCCCTCGTTGCCCAGCGTGATGTTGTTCATGGTCCCTTGGCCCAGCGCGCGGCCAAAGGCGGCCAGGACCAGGTCGGCCACGCGCGAGGAGGTCTCCACGTTGCCGGCGGCGACCGCGGCGCCGGGGCGGGCGTGCAGCAGCGAGCCCTCTTCGGCGTGCACGTGCACGGGGCGGTGGGCGCCCGCGCTGGGTGGGATGTCGGGGTCGGTGAGCACGCGCACGGCGAACAGGCAGGCCGAGCGGGTGACCGCCAGGGGGCAGTTGAGGTTGCCCGGGTGCTGGGCGGCCGAGCCGGCAAAGTCGAGCACGAGGTCGTCGCCCTGCACCGTGGCGCGCAGGCGCAGCTCGAGGTCGCCCTCGCGGGCCTCCAGCCAGTCCACCGCGCGGCGCTCGCCGCCGGCCAGCTCGCGCAAGGAGGCGCGCGTGCGCCGCTCGGCGTAGTCGAGCACGGCGGCGGTGGCCTCGCGCAGGCGCTCGGTGCCCGTGCGCGCGGCCAGCTCGCTCAGGCGCCGGGCGCCGACGCGGTTGGCGGCCAGCTGGGCGCGCAGGTCGGCGCGGCGCTGCTGGGGCTGGCGCATCTGCTCGACCAGGCCGTCGACGACCTCGTCGGTCATCAGCGTGGGCGCGATGACCACGCCCTCCTCCTGAAGCGTGGTGGAGTCGGCGGGCATCGAGCCGGGCACGCGCCCGCCCACGTCGGCGTGGTGGGCGCGGCTGGCCGCGAAGCCCAGCAGGGCGCCCCCGCGCTCGTGTTCATACACGGGCGTGACCACGGTGATGTCGGGCAGGTGGGTGCCCCCCGCGAAGGGGTCGTTGAGCAGCCACGAGCGCCCCGGGGCGTGGTCGCAGTCGCGCACCGCGGCCACCGCGGCGGGCATGGCCCCCAGGTGCACCGGGATGTGCTCGGCCTGCATGACCATCTCCCCGGCGGGGTCGAACAGCGCGGTGGAGCAGTCGCG
>DASZCY010000080.1:0-15332 GCA_035942615.1 Solirubrobacteraceae bacterium
GGCATGGCGCGGCGGGCCCCGTCAGGCCCGGCTGGCGCGGTTCCTCGGTGCCCGGGGAGCCACTGTGGAGGCGCTCACCGAAGCGGGCGCCAGAGCGGCCGGTGCCGTCTGCGGTCTGGCGGGCACCGCGGACGTGGTGGACGCCTCGGTCGTCGTCGCCGCCCGGCGTCATGGCGCCATCGTGCTCACGTCGGACCGCGCGGACCTCGAGGTCCTGGATCGCGGCATCGCCGTCCTCGACTGCTGAGGCCGTACCGGCGGGCGGGCCGGGCTTCGTCGACCCGGCCGCAAGACCCGCGAACAGGTCTCCGTACTTCGCTGATGACGCTCGCGATGTCGGGCGCCACGTCGCACGACTCGGGGCTGGCCTCCGGTCTCGTCAACACCAGCGTCCAGGTCGGCGGTGCGATCGGGCTCGCCGTACTGGCGACGCTCGCCACCGAGCGCACCGAGGGCCTGCTCGGCGACGGCGAGTCGACTGCCGCGGCGCTCAACTCCGGCTACCACTTCGCCTACCTGATCGGCGCGGCCCTGGCGGTCGTGGCGCTCGGGGTCGCGCTCACGGTGCTGCGGTCACCGCGCGCCCCGGCAGCGACGGAGTTCCAGCCCGAGCCTTCGCCTGTTGCGCCGGAGCCGGCGTACCCCCAGACCGCGTAGGTGTACGGCCTCGGTGCGCGCCTTGTGAGGGCGCGAAGCTCATCGCTTCTCCAGGCGGTCCAGGAACGCCGCCTGCGCGGGATTGATCCGCCGGCGCGCCTCGTCGAGGGCAAACCAGGCGGCGCGGTCGACCTCCGGGAACTCCTGGCGGCGCCCCGAGCGCGGGGGCCACTCCATCGCGAAGGTCCCGCTCACCAGCCGGCCCACGTCCAGGTCGCCCTTCTTGGCCCAGGCGCGCACGGTCTTGCCACCGCGCTGGCGCACCTCGCCGAGGTCCACCAGGCCGTCGGGGTCCAGCCGCACGCCCGTCTCCTCCTCGACCTCGCGCAGCGCGCACGCCTGGGGATCCTCGTCGTCGCCGTGCTCGCCCTTGGGGATGCTCCAGGCGCCCAGGTCCTTGTTGGCCCACAACGGGCCGCCGGGATGGACGAGCAGCACCTCGCGAGCGCCATCCGCGCCGGCGCGGTGCAGCAGGATGCCAGCGCTGCGGCGTCCCATGGTCACGCACGGTAGGGGCGCGCCGCCGCGCTTGCTGCGTGCGCCCCAACACTGGCCGTGGGCGCCGGTCGAGGACCGAGCGGGAGTGTGAAGGGGCGATGCAAGCGGGCGGCCTGCTCGCGGACTTGTCGCAAAGGCGTGTGGTCTCGTGACACGAGGCTCGCGACGATCGGCCCATGCAACCGATCGAGACCGTCCACGGGGAGTCGCTTCAGGGCGACTCGCCCTGCTGGGACCCGCTGCTGAAGGTGGCGCCCGAGCTGGTCGAGCACTTCATGTGGATGTTCGAGGTCGAGCTGGAGGACGGTCGCCGCGTGCACGCGTTCAAGCACGTCTCGACGCGCCGCTACCTGCACCTCGACCACCGCGCCAATGCTTTCGCCTACATGGGGCACAGCCGCTACCGGCAGATCGATCTCGACTTCCTGCTCGAGGAGGCCTTGCGGCCGTGGTGGGACGGGCTCGGCGCGACGCCGGAGGAGACCGCAGCGTGCTGGACGGTGATCGAGCGCGCCAGGCAGCGCGCGGATGCTGAGGACACGCCGGCCGCCTGACGCCAAGCGGTAAGTGTGGGCGTAGCATGGATCGTGCTACGGTGGGCAGGTGGCCCGATCCCTTCACGTCCGGCTGGACGAGGCGTCGGCCGCTGCGCTGGACATCGTGCGCAGCGGCGGCATGACGGACTCCGAAGCCGTACGCGCCGCGCTCCAGGAGGCTGCTGCGCGCCGCCGGTCGCGCTCGGCCCTCCGCGAGGAGGTTCGCTTGCTGGCGGCCGATGAGGCTGACCGCGAGGAGATGCGCGCCGTCCGCGAGCAGATGGCCGAGCTCGCACCTCCACCCGCCGGCTGACGTGGTCCGCGGCGAGGTGCTGCGCCTGCCGCCCGCCCGCCGCGCGCGCGGGCACGAGCTGCGCGGCGCGCGCTACGCCGTCGTCGTGCAGGCCGACGAGTTCCTCGACCTCACGACGACGCTCGTCGCACCCACCTCAGCGAGCGCACGCTCCGCGAGCTTCCGTCCGACGATCACCTTGGAGGGCCGCGAGACCCGTGTTCTCGTCGAGCAGGCGACGGTGGTTGATCCCCAACGGCTCGGCCGGTCGTACGGCCGCCTCGATCCACCCGAGCTGCGGGCGGTCGACGAGGCGCTGAGACTCATCCTCGCGCTCTGATCAGCCGGCCCCGCGCGACGACGCTGCGCGACGAGGACTTCGACGTGCCCATCCCATCGCGCCCATGCGAAGGCGCGTGGGGGGTGGGCCCGTAAGCGCATATGGTTCTCGCTCCGAGGGAATACCGAAGGCATGACAGCACCGGAGCACCTGCGCGGCGTCGCTGCGCTGCGGCCCTTCCGAGGACGCCAGATGGTCGTCGTCGTGTGTTTCGACGAGCCGTCGGCGTACGAGAGCCGCGAGCGGGAGCTGGAGGAGATGGGCGCGAAGCTCGTGGTCGAGCGGGAGCACGGAGAGCTGTCGGACCGGCTGGCACGCCCTTCGGTCACCGTGTGCGACCGCTATCTGGACGTCGTGTTCTCCGGCGAGCAGCCGGAGCCCGACGAGGTCGTGAGCACCGTGCGGTGGCTCGAGCTCGGGTGCGAGGAATGCACGCCGGCCTCGGTCGACACCCCGCCGGTCGCCGCCGGCGAAGAGTCGCGCTGAGGCGTCCCTCAGGGCTCGCCCGCGGGCGCGTCGCGCGAACGGTCCCTGCCGGAGTCGAGGACCGCTGGAGTCGGCCGGTCCTCAGCGAGGGCGATCGGCCAGACGCAGCGCCGCCAGCGCCGTCCGGGTGACCGCCCGGATCCGAGGGCGGGTGTACTTGGCGCGCACGTGGTCATCGGCGGCGCGAGACTGGCCCTCGGCCAGGGTGGGGTAGGCGTGCACGGTCTGTGAGACGTCGTCGATCCTGCCGCCCTGGGCGATCCAGGCGGTCAACTCGGCGATGGCCTCCCCCGCGGCGGGTGCGGCGATGGTGGCCCCGACCAGCCGCCCCCTGGGGTCGCCGACGAGCTTGGCAAACCCGTGGGCCTCGGCGGCGGCGATCGCGCGGTCCAGCCGGGCGTAGGGCGAGCTCACGGCCACGGCGTCGCGACCCCAGCGTTCGCGCGCCTGCTCCTCGGTCATCCCCACGCGCGCGACCTCCGGATCGGTGAAGGTCACCCACGGCACCGCGTCGTAGCTCACCTTGCGTCGGGCGTGGAACAGGGCGTTCACGGCCGCCACCCGCGCGTGGTAGGCGGCGACGTGGGTGAACGGAAGCTGGCCGGTGACGTCGCCCAGGGCGTAGACGTTGCGGGCGCTCGTGCGCAAGCGCTCGTCGACGACCACCGCGCCCCGCTCGTCGGTCTGCACCCCTGCGGCCTCGAGCGCGAGGCCTGCGCTGTGCGGTCGCCGCCCGGCGGCGACCAGGATGCGGTCGAACCCGACGGTCTCGGGCTTCTCGGCGTCCCCCAGGAGGAGCACATGGCCGTCACCGGCGGGGCGCACCGCGACGGCCGCCGCGCCCAGGCGCACGTCGACGCCGTCCGCGCTGAGATGCTCGGTGACCAGGGCGCTGGCGTCGCGCTCCTCCTTCATCAGCAGCCGCGGCGCCATCTCCACGAGCGTCACCTGGCTTCCGAGCCGCGCGAAGGCCTGGCCGAGCTCGCACCCGATGGGACCGCCGCCGAGCACCACCAGGCGCCGGGGCAGCTCGCGCAGGCCCCACACCGTCTCGTTGGTCAGGGGCTCGGCGTCGGCCAGGCCGGGGACGGGCGGGACCATGGGCGCGGAGCCGGTCGCGATGAGCGCCGTGCGATAGGCGAGCTCACGTCCGCCCACGACGATCCGGCCGGGGGCGGCGAACTGCGCCG
This sequence comes from Solirubrobacteraceae bacterium, assembly GCA_035942615.1. GTDB lineage: Bacteria > Actinomycetota > Thermoleophilia > Solirubrobacterales > Solirubrobacteraceae > Siliceabacter. The sequence goes on from DASZCY010000080.1 coordinate 4,000, forward strand.
CGGCCTCGATCACCTCGACGCCCTCCGCCCGCAGCCGTTCGGGCGAGTCGTGCGGCGCGATGGCCGCGATCGCCGCGTGGACGCGGTCCATCACGCGGGCGAAGTCGATGTGGGGGTCGACGGTCCCCAGGCCGAGCCGGTCGGCGGTGCGCATCCGGTGCGCGAGTTGCGCGGCGGCGATGAGGCTCTTGCTCGGCACGCAGCCCGTCCACAGGCAGTCACCACCGGTGCGCGCGGGTTCGGCCAGCGCCACGCGCGCGCCCGTGCCGGCGGCGATGACCGCGGAGACCAACCCGGCGGTCCCCCCGCCGATCACCACCATGTCATAGCGCTTCACAACCACCTCCCCGCCTCACCGGGCGAGTTCCTGCGTGACCCGTCATGCACGAGGACGGGGGGTCGCCTCAGCGCTCCTTGGGCATGAGGACCCACAACGCGAGGTAGCCCAGGACCTGCGGGCCGGGCAGCAACAGGCTCACGAGGAGGAGGATCCGGACGAGTGCGGGGGAGGTGTGGAAGCGGCGCGCGACGCCCGCGGCCACCCCGGCGAGCAGACGCCCCCGCCGTGGGCGGACGAGACCCCGACGCCCGACGTGGGTTCGCGTGGTCTCGAGTGCGCTCACGCGCTTGGGTCTCCCCCGCATACCCGCCCCTTGAACCGGGACCGGCCGGCCTACCCCGAGCCCGTGACTGCCGGGCGTTCTGGCGATGTTCGCGCGAGTCCTCGCTCTACGGCCTCGACGAGGTGGGGGCGCAGGCGATCGGCCGGGATGATGGCGTGGATGGAACCGGTGCGCAGCGCCCGCTCGACGCTGTGCACGCTGTCAAACTCGGCCGCGACCTCGCTGAGCTTCTGCGAGCGAACCGAAGCCCTCACCTCGGCCAGCTGGGCTTCCAGGCTCGCGCGCTCCTCGCCCTCGGCCTCCTCCAGGCGGGCCTCGACCTCGGTCACGCGGGAATCCTCGTCGGTGCGGCTGTCGACATCGCGGACGAAGACCGTCGCAGCGGCGGGAGCGCCGCCGATGACCGACGCGTACGAACCCTCGACGGCGATGACCTCCATCTGTTCGTTGAGCGTTCCGGAGAAGACCACGAACGCTCCCCCGTGGTAGCGCGAGATGACGCAGAAGATGATCGGGCCGTCGAAGTTGACCACCGCGCGTCCGATCTCGGCCCCGTACTCGAGCTGCCAGTCGCGCAGCGACTCCGGCGAGCCATCGAAGCCCGACAGGTTGGCCAGCACCACGACCGGCCGGTTGCCGCTGGCGGCGTTGATGGCCCGGGCCACCTTCTTGGACGAGCGCGGGAACAGCGTCCCCGCCGTCCATTGGTTCGGTCCGTCGGCGGGCACGAGGCCGCTGCGGGGCACTGCGTAGGACTCGATGCCCAGCAGGCACACCGGATGGCCGCCCAGATGGGCGTCGAAGACGACGGCGCTCTCGGCGCCCGCCATCGCCTCCCAGCGCTCGAGTGGCGGGTGATCCTGGTCGCCGACGGCTCGGATCACCGTGCGGATGTCGAAGGGCTTCTTGCGTTCGGGGTTGGTCTCCTGGGAGAAGATGTCGCCCACGGTGCGAAAGTCTTCGTTGTGCGAGCGGTGGGGGAACGTGCGCACGTCGCGCTCGACGGGGTCGGTCGTCGACGCCTGGCGGGGACCACGCTCGCCGGGCGCGGCGTAGGTGTGCTCGTAGTGGGCGAAGAGGATGTCGCAGGCAGCCGTCAGGTCGGGCGCCCAGTACTGGGCCTGGCCATTGGGTCCCATGATCCGGTCGTAGCCGCCGATCCCGAAGTTGTCCTCGGCCGCTACGCCCCCCGAGAGCTCGAGCGCCTGCTTGCCGGTGAGCACCATGGCGCTGTCGGGGGTCATGATCAGGATGCCCCGGGTGTGCAGGAGCATCGTGGCCTCGGCGTTCCAGTAGGGCTGCGCGCCGACGTTGACCCCGGCGACGATCACGTTGACCTCGCCCTGAACCTGGGTGAAGGTGATCAGGCGGCGCAGCACGCGTGAGACCCAATCCATGTTCTCCGTGCCGCTGTCCATGGAGATCTTCGCCCCGGCCGAGACGGCGAGCCACTCGACGGGAACCTCCATCTCCTCGGCCAGGTCGAGTGCGCGCACGATACGCAGGGCCTCGGGCTCGGCGATCGAGCCCAGGGCTCTGGTCGGGTCGCCGAAGATGGCCACGCGCGTCATTCCCTCGGGGTAGCGGTCGGTGATCGTGTGCACGACGCCCACGACGATCCCGGCGGTGTTCTCGCCGAAGGCACGATCGACCGGCTCCAGGCGGCCGTCCTCGTCGAGGTCGTACTCGGTGAACGACCCGCCTGCGCGGGTCAGCAGCGGCACCAGCTCGTAGGGGTACACCGTCCCACGGCGCCGCGCGCGCAGCACCTTCTGGGCGTACTCGTCGAGGGGCGTCAGGGGCTCGGTCGGCGGCTCGGCGACCGAGAGGGTCATCCCCGCGCCGGGCTGGTAGGAGAAGCCCAGGGCCATGGGGCGCAGCTCGCGGTCCCCGGGCGCGGGCACGCGTGCCTCGATCGACACCTCCTCGAGACCCAACCCGGTGGTGAGGGGAGCGAGCGTACGGGTGAAGTCGCGCAACTCGTCGAGGTCCACCTCCAGGGGCGGGCGGATGTACAGATGCACCCGGTTTGCGTGCAGGCGCTGTTTCGACGGGCGCTGGGCCTGTACGCGGCGGATGCTGTCCAGGCAAGCGGCGAGGACGCGCTCTGGCTCGGGCAGGGCGGTGAGCCGGCGGGAGGCATCGCGCACCGCCGTGATGTCGCGTACCTCGGCCAGCGCGACGAGGCGCTCGTCGGAGGGGTTCTCGCGGGCGGTGCAGTGGAAGAGGTGGACGTCCTCGACGGCGGGCAACCGCGCGAGGTCGAAGTTGGCCAGGCGCCCGAGACGCAGGCGCCGCGCGACCATGGGGTGAAGCTCGCGCGTGATGCGCTCTTCCTCCAAGCTCCCGTCGACCCGGCGGAAGGTGAAGAAGTGTACGTCGGCTCCGCCCCCGGCGCTGACGGCCACCGCCACCCGCCCGACGGTCGGGGGCAGCTGCGCCGCCGCGATGGGCGGGAGCAGCTCGGCGGCCATGGCGTCGGCGTCGGGGGGCGGCTCGCTCCACGACAGGTAGAGGTCGACGACGGTCTCACCGTCGGGAGCCTCGCCGGCGGCCGCGGCCGCGGCCGCGGCCACGGCCGAGGCGGCCTCGGCCAGCTCGGCGGCGTCGGCCAGCGTGGCGGCCAGCTGGACCGGGCGTCCGTCGACCTCGTGGCGGGCGGTGAGCAGCCGCCATCCGTCGTGGTCGTGGAAGCGGACGTCCTCGAGCGACCCGATCCGGTAGAGACGGCGGGCGAGCAGCTCGAGCATCGGCTCGTGCCCGTCGGCCTGGCCGATCCGCTCGGCCAGCAGCCGGACGAGGGGCTGGGGGCTGTGGACCAGGGCCTCCATGCGCTCCGCGTAGTCGGGAGCCTGGGGGTGAGCGGCGAGATGGCCCAGCTCATCTCGCACCCTGGCGAAGACCTGCTCGCGGGCGTGCTCGATGACCGGCTGGTCGAACATGCGAAAGCGCACGCTGCGGGCCAGCTCGCCCACCACGGGGTGGCGCAGCTGGGCAGCGACGATCAACCGATCGAGGGTCTCGCGAAACTCCTCGCGCAGTGTCGCGGGGAGCGCGTCGGCGTACTGGAGGCGTCGATCGAGCAGGGCCGTCACGGCCGGGACCTGCGACGGGGCTCGCTGCTGGGCAAGGAAGATCCGGTAGACGGCCTCCTCGAGCTCGGGGCCGCGCTGCAGGGAGTGCACGCCGTAGCGGGCCAGCGCTCGTACGAGCCTGGTGCGAAAGGTCTCGGGCAGGGCCTCGCGCTCGACGTCGAGGGAGTGGAGGTAGGAGCGGAAGTGCTCCCGCGGGCTGCGCACGCGCTCGCCTTCGTCCTCCTCCTCGAGCTCCTCGCGCGCCGTCGCCGGCCAGTTGCGCGACAGCTCAGCCAGGTCGGCGAAGATCGTGAGGATCTCCAGCTCGCCGTGGAGCACCTCGGGGTCGTCGGGAGCCAGCTCGTCTCGGCCCTCCTCGAACCCGGCGACCAGCCGGCGGGCTTCGTCCACGCTGACGTCGAAGCCCATGATCAGGCTGCGCAGCGCGTCGAGGTGCTCGCGCACGCGCAGGCGGGCGCCCGGCTGCGAGGAACACACCAGGGCACCGAAGTCGATGCGTGGGGCGTCGGGCGCCTGGGCATCCTCCACGGCCTGCGGCTCGACGCTCACCAGCGCCGCCCCCGCTTCGACGTGAGCACTGCCGGCGACAAAGACCTCCCGCACCCGCCCCGCTTGCGGGGCCATGATCGTCGTCTCCATCTTCATCGCCTCCAGGACCGCCACCGTCGCCCCCGCCTCCACTTCGTCGCCGGCGGCGACGTTCATGGACACGACCAGCGCCGGCGCCGGGGCCCGCAGCACCTCCCCCTCGTCGCGGGAGACGCGATGGGCCACGCCCTCGACCTCCACGAGCTGATCCGCGCCGTCGGTGACGGAGTCGATCCTGAGGGCTCGCCCGTCCACCGTGAGCCGGCGCGCGAATGGCCGGAGGGGCTGGACCTCCACGTCGATGCCCGCGTCCTCGGCCTCCACCCGGTAGCGCCGCGGGCCCGTCTGGGCAACGGCCGGACGGTAGGCCTGGCCGCGATGGCGCAACTGCACCGTGCGGCCGATCTCCTGACGGGCCTGGGGCCGCCCGCGACTGGCGGCGGCATAGAAGGTGCGCCGCTCGAGCTCCTGCTCGGCGTCGTAGACGTCGATGGCGGCGCTCAGCACGGCGGCGTCGGCGTGGCGCGTGGGGATGTGGCTGTCCGAGGCGACCAGGCGGTCGAGCCAGCCCGTGTCGGCACGACCGGCGATGACCTCGGGGCGGGCGAGCAGGTCCAGCAGAAAGGCCTTGTTCGTCGTCCCTCCGCGTACGATCACCGTCGTCTCGACCAGGGCGCGGTGCAGCCGCGCTCTGGCCTCGGCACGGTCCCGTCCCCAGCCGCTGACCGTGGTGACCGTCGGGTCGCACCCGGCGGGGATCGCATCGCCCCCTGCGACGGCGCTCTCGACGCGCACCCCCGGTCCGGCGGGGAGGTCGAGGAACTCGACGGTCCCGGGCGCCGCGACGAAGCCGCGCTCGGGATCCTCGGCGTTGAGCCGGGCCTGGATCGCGTGTCCGGAGGTGACCGGCGGCTCGCCGTCCAGGCGCCCGCCCAGAGCCAGGTGAAGCTGGAGCTTGACCAGGTCCAGGCCCGTCGTCATCTCCGTGACCGGGTGCTCGCCTCCGAGGCCGGGGTTGATCTCGAGGACGGCGAAGCCCTCCTGATCGGGTTCGAGGATGAACGCGACGCTGCCGGCGTTGCGTAGGCCGCTCGCGCGGGCGAGGTCGACGCCCGCCGTTCGTAGCTCGTGCTCCTGCTCGATGCCGAGGGCCGGGGAGCCCGACTCCGCAACCACGTTGTGATCGCCACGCCGGATCGAGCAGTCGCGCACGCCGGCTGCCCAGACCGTGCCGTGGTCGTCGGCCATGATCTGAACCTCGACGCGATGCGTCCCGGAGGCCTCCCCCGCCTCCATTGCGTCGCGGCTGTGGGACACCACCCGCGTGCCGGTCTGCTCGGCGGACGCCCTGGTGGCGCTGCGGTCGCCCAGGCGGCGCATGGCGTCGGCTGGCGGGCCGACGAAGACGACGCCCAAGCGGGCGCACAGCTCGGCGAAGCCGGGATCCGCCGCGACGAGGCCCCAGCCGACCCACGCCGCGTCGGCTCGGCTTTCGCGCAGGGCCCGCTCCAGCTCGTCGTGGTCGAGATAGGGGCTTGCGCTCCCGTCGGCGCGGATCTCGATGGCCTCGTCGGCCTGGCGTACGAACATCGCCCTGCGCTCGGCGTCGGTGTGCAGCGCAATCGTCCGCATCTCCCAGCCGAGCTCCGTGTTGAGCTCTCGCACGGCGCGGATCAGGCGCACCGCGGCCTGGCCGCGGTTGACGATCGCGACGCGCGTGGTCACCGTCCGAACACCCCGCGGGGGTTGGGCCGCCTCCTCGCCATCCGCGCAGTCAACCAGAGCCGGGGCCGCGCTGCCCGCCGCACCCTCCAAGCTCGACCCACGCGTTCGTGAGCTGGCGCTCGAACTAATCCACGACGTCGTCGTAACGAACGCGGCGCCTGGGTAGAGGAAACGACATGCACGCAGATCAACGATTTGGGCCCGATGGGGCGGTCGGGCAGCGGCACGCGCTGGGCTCGGAACGCGCCGTCGCCGGCGCGGCGATAGGAGCGGCGGGAATCGCCGTGCCCGAGAAGGTCGTCGAGAACGCGGAGATCGCCGAGCGGCTGGAGGTGGAGCCCGATTGGATCGTCAAGCGCACGGGCATCAGCCGGCGCCATGTCCTGGGCCCGGGGGAGCGGCTGGTCGACATCGCCGCGAAGGCCGGCGCCGACGCTCTGGCCCGGGCCGGTGTCGACCCGGGCGACTTGGACCTGGTCCTGGTGGCCACGACGAGCAAGGACCACATCACCCCGGACGCGGCACCCCTGGTCGCCGCCGAGATCGGCGCTCGATGCGCGGGCGCGTTCGACGTGGGCGCCGCCTGCACGGGCTTCCTCGCGGCGATCGCCGTCGCCCGCGGGCAGATCGAGACCGGCATGGCCAAGCGCGTGCTCGTGATAGGGGCCGACGCGCTCTTTCAGTACCTCAACCGCGAGGACAAGCGTACTGCGGGGCTCTTCGGCGACGGCGCCGGAGCGGTCGTGATGGCGGCGACCGAGCCGCCGGGGCGGGTGAGCAGTCCGGTGCTGCGCGCGGACGGCAGCCAGCTCCACCTGATCTACGCCAACCGCGACGACACGCTCCAGATGGAGGGCGGCGAGACCTTTCACAACGCCGTGACGCGCCTGAGCGAAGTGACCGGCGAGGCGCTTGCGAGCGCCGACGTCGAGCAGGACGACATCGACCTCTTCGTCTACCACCAGGCCAACCAGCGCATCCTGCGCGCGGTGGGCGAGCGGCTCGAGCTCCCCGGCGAGCGCGTGCTCGACTACATCTCGGAGTATGCCAACACGTCCGCGGGGACGATCCCGATCGCGCTCGCGGAGGCCCAAGCGGACGGCACCCTCGTCCCGGGTCAGCGGCTGCTCCTGGGCGCCTTCGGGGCCGGCTTCACCTGGGGGGCGATGGTCGTCGACTGGGGGCTGGACGAGACGACGGACGAGCAGCAGAGGAGATGAGGATGGAGCTTGAGAGGTACATGCCCGTGAGCGTCGAGACGAGAGAGGTGGCGCGATGAACGGGCGTCGGGTGGTCGTCACGGGCGTCGGAGCGGTCACGCCCCTCGGCGTCGGCGCGGAAACCAGCGTGAAGCGCTGGGTCGCCGGTGAGTCGGGCATCGAGGACAGTCTGGCTCGCTGCGGCGAGTTCGAGCCGACCGACTTCCTCTCCAAGAAGGAGGCACGGCGAACCGATCGGTTCACCCAGCTCGCGCTCGCGGCCGCGCAGGAGGCCCTCTCCCAGGCAGGCTTCGAGGACGGGCCGCCGATCGACCGCGACCTCGTCGGCTGCATCATCGCCACCGGGGTCGGCGGGATCGCGACGATCGAGAACGGCCAGGACGTCTTGCGCGACAAGGGGGCGGGCAGCGTCTCCCCGCAGATGGTGCCGATGATGATGCCCAACGCGAGCGCAGGGATGCTGGCGCTGCGCTACGGGCTGCGAGGCCCGTCGCACAGCGTCGCCTCGGCGTGCGCGGCCGGCGCGGACGCGATCGGCACCGCCACGCGCCTGATCCGCACGGGCGAGGCCGACGCGGTCGTGACCGGCGGGGCCGAGGCGGGCCTGACCCCGCTTGCCCACGCCGCCTTCGAGAACCTCGGCGCCCTTTCGCCGTCGGGCGTCTCCCGCCCCTTTGACGCCCGGCGCGACGGCTTCATCATGGGCGAGGGGGCCGGCGTGCTGGTGCTCGAGGACGCCGAGAGCGCCGAGCGGCGTGGCCACCCCGTGCTCGGGGAGATACTCGGCTTCGGCGCCACCTCCGATGCGCACCACATCACGGCGCCCGAGCCGGGGGGGGAGGGCGCGGCCAGGGCAATCGAGAAGGCGCTCGAGAACGCGGGCATCGGGCCCGAGGACCTGGACTACGTCAACGCCCACGGCACCTCCACTCAGCTCAACGATCGCGCGGAAACCATGGCGCTCAAGGAGGCGCTGGGCGAGACGGCCAATCGTATCCCCGTGTCCTCGACCAAGTCGGTGATCGGTCATCTCCTGGGTGCGGCCGGCGCCGTCGAGGCGGTCCTCACCCTGCTGGCCCTGCGCGACGGCGTGGCGCCGCCGACCGTCGGCTGGGAGGAGCGGGAAGAGGGGATGGACCTCGACTACGTGCCCGAAGCCCGCCCGCTGGAGGCAAAGAACGGCGACGGGGCGGTCGCCATCTCCAACGCCTTTGGGTTCGGAGGACACAACGCCGTCTTGTGTCTGCGAGCCACCTGACGGACGCTACCCGTGGCCTACGTCAGCGCGGACGCCCGGCAGCAGCTGCTCGACACCATCGCCGAGGCGATCGACGAGCTCGGTGTTGCGCTCGCGGCCCTGGGCGACGCCTACGAGCAGCTCGACGAGCACAACGCCGACAAGCTGGAGGAGGACCTGTTCCGCCCGGTGCAGGTCGCCTTGGGCCGGGCCAAGCGCACCCACGCCGAGTTCGCCGCCCGCCACGGTCTCGAGAGCCGCGCCTTTGCGCCCAACGCGCAGCCAGGGGCGGCGTCACGAGGCGTGAAGGGCTTTCTCGAGGCCGCGGTCGAGGCGGTGGGCGTGGCCGACGGCGTCCTTGCGCGGCTGCAGGATTCGCTGATGCCCGTGGAGGTCGGCGACGCGGAGCTGCGCGCCGGACTTGCGCAGGTGCGCAGGCTTCTCGGTGATCTGTCCGCAAGGGCGCGCCGGTTCGCAAGCCTCCTGGGGCGTTGACGGGCCCGCCAGCGCGGCGCCGGCGAGCACCAGGCCGGGCTCATCGAGCGCCACCGGCTGGTGCAGCCCTGCTAGGGCCACGGCGTGGCGCGGTCGTGCCGCGAAGGCTCTGCGCAGCTGCAGATAGGCGAGCGCTCCGGGCAGCATCGGCAGCCAGAAGGCGAAGACCCGGTAGGCGATGACGGCGACGAGCGCCAGGCCGCCGCCCACGCCGAAGGCGACCAGCGCGCCGATCATTCCTCCCTCGACGCCCCCGACGCCGCCGGGCACGGGCAGAAGATTGCCCAGCATGCCCACGAAGTAGGCGATGACCAGCACCGCCAGGGCGGGAGGTTCGCCGAAGGCATGGAACGTCGCCCACAGGACGGCGATGTCGAAGCCCCACCAGGCGGGCGCCCCGGCGAGGCTCAGCCTGCGACCGCGCAAGAGCGAGACGGCGACCCGCGCCCCGCGCCCGGCAGCGGCAGGGACGTGCCCGCCGCGGGCGAGCAGGCGCCCCAAGGCGCCGGCGCCCTCGGCTCGGCCCCCGAGCCGCTGATCGAGGTCCGCGGGAAGGCGGGTCAGCGCGAGGCCCCCCGCGATCACCAGGGCGCCAAGCGCCGCCGGCACGAGCGTCAGGGGCCACGGAGCAGCTCCGCCCAGCAGCCCCGTCCACAGCCCCAGTCCGAACAGTACGAGGCACCCCATGTACACGCCGTAGAGCAGGATCAAAAAGGCCACCATGCGATCGGCGATCCGGCGGGCGCCGACGCCGAGGCGGCGAAGCGCCCACGCGGTCAGCGCGATACCCCCCGCGCCCGCGGCCGCGAACACACGCGAGGCGACCAGGCCGGCCATCGTGATCGCATAGCTCTCGCGCCAGCCCACCGATTCCTGCTCGTCGACGAAGACGGCACGGAACAGCGCGACGTAGCCGGCAAAGGAGAGGACCTCGAACACCAGCGCCGCGGCGAGCCAGACAGGATCGCCTCCGGCCACGAGGCCGGGGACCTCGGCGAGCTCGTCCACGTCGGGCGGGGCCAGGACGAGCACGAGCAGCGCCGCAATGGCTGCGCCCCCGACAAGGCCACGCCGCGCCCACGGACGCCGGGGCGATGGTGCGCTGGCCGGCTGGTCGACTGCGCGCTGGCCTTTCGCTCTCGCAGGCCGGGCGGTCGCGACCTTCGCGGCTTCGATGGACATCTCTGAAGTTCGTGTTGGCGTATCCGAGCATGCCATCCCGTCCGCCTTTCGTGGCCAGCACCTCGGTCGGCGCTGTGGTCGCCCGCACTCTGGCAGCCAGGAAGGCACGATCCACGGCGGCTGGCCCTCCTCGCGGGGTTCGGGTAACCCCCGGAGTTCGCCGGATCGACCTGCCCGACACGTCGGCGGCGGCTACCACCGGCGATCGGCCCGTCCAAAGATGGGGCCGCAAAGGTCGTCGGCGGATTTCACCGCTCGGTCACATCGCAGCGCTCACGCGGGCAGCCTCGGCGACGTGACGGGGCGACGACGCGTCCACCCGTCAGGACAACGCGGCGAGGTCGGCCGACGCGAAGCCCGGCCCGGGAGGGTCACGAGCATGGGGATCATGGGACGTAGGTCTTTTCTGCAGCGCAGCAGTGCCGTCGGCGGAGGGTTGGTGGCGAGCGGAGGGTTCAGTGCGCTCGCCGCGCGCACCGCCCAGGGGCAGGAGCGCCCGGAGACGGCGGGGTACGGGCCGCTGGTGCCAAAGCCGCCGGTGGGAGGGACCGAGGGCGCGGACAACATCCTCGCCCTTCCGGCCGAGTTCAACTACCAGGTGATCGATCGGCAGGGGCTCCTTCAGCGTGATGGCAACCTCACGCCGGGCATCTTCGACGCGATGGGCGCATTCCCCGATGTCGGTCCCACCGACAGCGGAAGCGGCCACCGGACGATCCTGATCCGCAACCACGAGAAACGCGAGCGGCCGGGCGAGATTCCCGTCACCAGCGACACGCCGGTCGAGGCGGTGCCCATCCGCGCCGCGGGGCGCTTCGTCCACGAGGCGACGGCGTGGCGGGCCGGGATCCTCTACCAGACCGAGGATCGCAGCCTTCAGGCCGACCCCCTGCGGGGCACGATCGGCGCCTGCTTCTATCGCTATGTCCTGGACCCCCGGGTCGGGCAGTCCGGCAACCTGGCCGAGACCACCGGGGTTCTGCAGGCGGCCATGGTGCGGGGCGTGCCGACCTTCAACTTCGACGCGGTGACCACCCCGGGGGCGAGCTTTCCGATCGAGTGGGTGACGGTCGAGGACCCCGATCACGCAGACGACACCGACAACCGCCGCGACCGGGTGCGGGGCTTCACCCCGACCCGCATCCAGGCCCAGGACAAGGGCGCCGCC
>DASZCY010000081.1:0-2730 GCA_035942615.1 Solirubrobacteraceae bacterium
CGGCTGCAGCTCGCACACGCAGACCTTGCCGGCGTGGCGGCGCAGTACGTCGACCAGCTGCACGCGCACGGGGTCGGAAAGCGCCTTGGCGACCTGCGCCAGCCGCGCGGCCTGCGTGACCGAGACGTCGGGATGGACGAGCGCTTCGCAGCAGGCCTCGCCGACCGGGCGCTTCTGCTTGGGAGCCAACGTTAGATCGACGGCCATCGTTGCAACAGGCTAGGAGTTCCATCGACAGCTGTCAATCCTTTGCGCCTCACAGCAGATCGACCACCAACGAGGACCAGCCGAAGCCGCGGGCGCCCAGCCCCTGGCCGGTGCGGGGGTGGTAGTACTCGCGCAGGCCCTCGCGTAGTGCGGCGCGGGTGAGGCCCGCAGCGATCCGGCGGGTGAGGTCGGCGTGGCCGAGGCGGGCGAGCGGCGGGAGCAGGAGCCACGCCGTGTTGACCCATGACGGCCCGCGCCAGGTGCGAAAGCGGTCGAAGCCGGGGCGGAAGGCGGGTTCGTCCATGGCCACGCTGGGGATTCCGACCGGGGCGGCGTAGCGGCGGAGATCGGCCAGGTGCTCGACCACCAGGCGCTCGCGCAGGTGCGCCGGCACCAACTCCCCGAGGCACAGCGGGCTGAGTGCACTCCAGGTCGAGACGGGGACGCGTCGTTCCTCCGGTCCCGCGAGGTCGAGGAAGAGCCCGTGGCCCTCGCTCCAGCAGCGCTCGACCAGCGCGGCGGCGGTGCGCGCGGCGCGGGTGGTGTAGCGACCGTCGTCGGGATCCTCGCCGCGCAGGCGCCCCAGGGCGGCGCAGGAGAGCGCGTAGGCCACGTTGACCCAGACGTCCTCGACGTGTTCGGCGTAGCGGGCGACCACCGCGCTGGCACGCCAGCCCAGCCGCCGTGAGCGCTCCATGAGCCAGAAGTAGCCGGGGCGATCGTGGCACAGGGCGCCGAAGACGGGGTCGTACTTGGGGCTGTCGTCCAGCCCGCTCTCGTCGGGCGCGAGGATGGTCAGCAGCCCGTCGCCGTCGAGGTCGCGCTCGCGGGCCAGCCAGTCCAGGTGCGCCTCCAGGGCGGGCAGCGCCTCGGTGGCGAAGGCCGGGTCGTCAGGGGACGCCGCGGCGACCAGCTCCCAGGCGAAGGCCACCAGCGGCGGGCCGATCGACTCGGTCACCCAGTCACCGCGGGTGCGGGCGGTGGCGTACAGGGGCGTGCGCCGCCAGCGCGCCGGACGGTCCCAGAAGACGGTGTGGGGCAGAAAGCCGTCGGGGCGCCCGGCGCGCAGCACCGTGCGCAGCTCCTCGCGGGCGCGGGCGGGCTGGAAGCGCCGCCAGGCGATGGCGTGGAAGCACGAGTCCCAGTGCCACTGGTGACGGTAGCGGGGTGGGGCGGGACAGGTGAAGGCGTAGGGCTCCCCGCCGCCGCGCCGCCGCCCCTCGCGCCAGTTGGCACGCAGCGTGCGGTGGGCCAGCGCGCGCAGCTGCGCGGCAGCGGCGGGGCCGACAACGCGCTCCGCGCCGGCGTCCTCGAGCAGGGGCCGGTCGTCGTTGAGCCACGCGCAGGCGCGGTGCGGCGACAGCGCCGCGCCGCCGTGCGCCGGTGCGTCGGCGGCGAGCGCGCCCTTCTCCCCGTCGGTCACGCGACGAGCGCGCGCAGGTCCTCGAGCTCCGCGGAGAAGGCCGCGTCCCAGGACGAGCGTGCGGCCAGGGCGGTGGCGGCCGCCGGGTCGGGCTCGCTGGTGCGGGCGGCGCCGATCGTCTCTGCCAGGTCGGCGATGTCGCCGGGGCGGTAGGTGTGGGCCAGACCGTCCATGGCCCTGACGGCGGGAGCGGTCTGGCAGGCCACGACCGATGCTCCGCTGGCCGCGGCCTCGAAGCCCACGAGGCCGAAGGTCTCGTGGGCGCCGGGCATCACCACGGCGCGGGCGCCCTGGTAGGCGCGCGCCAGCCGCGCCGGGTCGCCGAGGTAGGGCCGCCAGCTGAGGCGGTGGGCGATGCCCAGGCGCTCGGCCAGCGCGCGCAGGCGCCGCTCGGCGGGCCCGCTGCCCACCAGGCGCAGCGGCCACCCATCGCGCGAGCGCGCCGCGGCGCGCAGCAGGTCGAACACGCCCTTCTCCCGCGCCAGGCGCCCCACGTACAGCACGTGGTCGCCACGGCGCACGTCGTCCTGGGGCCGGAAGGCCGGGTGCAGCCCGAAGCGCAAGCGCAGCGCGGCCGTCCGACCGGTGTCGTGCTCGGTGGGCAGGGCGGCCATGAGGCCGTCGACCTCCCGGTGGGCGCGGTGCATCCAGCGACGCAGCAGGGGGTGCCAGGCGCGGTCGGGCCCGGGCAGTCCGGCGGCGTCCAGGGCCACCGAGCCGTGGTGCACCCCGACCACCCGTGCGCCCAGCTCGCGGGCCGCGCGCGCGATGCCCAGCGGCCGCCAGAACGGGTCGTGGAGAAGGACCACGTCGGGGGTCAGCACGCGCAGCTCGCGCACCAGCGCGCCCGCACCGAACGGCACGCGGTAGCCGTTGGCGGCCACGACGCGCAGGCTGGGCACCTCGCGCAGGCCCTCCAAGCGCCGCACCACCGGCCCGGGGACGATCGCGTGGTGCTCCACGCCGGGATCCCCGGCCGACCAGCGCAGCTTCGCGTCCAGGTAGGTACGGATGCCGCCGCTGCGCTCACCGTAGAACATGGCCACGTCGACCACGCGCAGCGGGCGGGAGGGGGCCCCGGGCGGTGCGCTGCGCACCAC
>DASZCY010000082.1:0-10545 GCA_035942615.1 Solirubrobacteraceae bacterium
GCGGTGCGGTGAGCCGTCCGCGCAGCGGTCCGGCGGGATCGAAGCGGACGTTCACCGCGACCCCTCGGTCACCGGATGGCCCTGCTCACCGATCAGCCGCCGGGCCCGCTCGGCGCCCGCCTCGGCCACCCAGAGGGCCACCACTCCGTTGCGGGCATCGGGCGAGGGGCTGAGGGCCATGTCGGAGATGTTGACCCCCGCCCGACCCAGGGTGAGGGCCAGCTCGGCGATCACCCCGGGACGGTTGGGCACCGCCACGCGCAGCTCGCGTACCGGCCCGCCCAGCGAGCCCGCCTCCAGCAGGTCGCGCCGCTGTGCCGCGGCCTCCTCCTGCCATGCGGCCAGCTCGGCGCGCCGCCCGGCGGCCACCTGGGAGCGCACGCGGCCCAGCGCCTCCACGGCCTCGTCGAGGGCGGCCAGGAGCGCCTCGGCGTTGCCCAGATAGATGTCCGGCCACAGCGCGGGGTTGGCCCCGGCCACCCGGGTGGTGTCGCGAAAGGAGGGGCCGGTGGCCGGAAGGCTGTCCCCCTCCCCCAGCGCCCCCGCGGCCTGGCCGACGAGCACGTTGGCCAGCACGTGGGGCAGGTGGGAGACGGTGGCCATCAGGCGGTCGTGGGCGTCGGCGTCGATGGCCACCGGGTGAGCGCCCAGACCGGTGATCAGGCGGTGGGCGCGCTCCAGCAGCGTGCCGCGGGTGACGGCGGTGGGCGTGAGGTACCAGGTGGCGTCCTCGAAGAGGTCGGCGCGCGCGGCGCCCACACCCGAGGCCTCCGCGCCCGCCAGCGGATGGCCGCCGACGTAGCGGGGCTCCTCGTGGGTGCCCACCAGCCCGCGCTTGACCGAGCCCACGTCGGTGACCAGGCAGTCGGGGCCGGCGGCGCCCAACGCGACGGAAAGCGCGTCGCCCAGGGCGTTCAGCGGGGCGCACACCACGACCGCCTCGGCGCCGTCAAGCGCCTCGGCCACCGTGTCGCAGACCGTGTCGGCGGCGCCGGCCGCTGCCGCCGCCGCGCGCGCCGCCGGATCGGGATCGAACGCGCGGACCTCGGCCCCCAGGCGCCCGCGCGCCGCCAAGCCCACCGACCCGCCGATGAGCCCCGCGCCGACGACCGCGATCCTCACCGGCCGCTCCGTCCGTCGCGGGCGCGCCGCACGCTCACGTCGCCGTGCGCCGCCCGTGCACCGCCCCGGCGAGCCCTTCGAGCACGTCGACCGTCGCCTCCCAGCCCATGCAGGCGTCGGTTATCGACTGCCCGTAGACCAGCGGCTCGCCGCCCTTGAGCTCCTGGCGGCCGGCGACGAGGAAGGACTCGAGCATGACGCCCACGATGGCCCATTCGCCGGCCGCGACCTGGGCGGCGATCTCCTCTGCCACCGCCGGCTGGCGATCGTGGTCCTTGCCGCTGTTGCCGTGCGAGGCGTCGATGACCAGCCGCTCGGGCAGGCCGGCGAGGCGCAGCTTCTCCAGCGCCGAGGCGACATCGACGGGACCGTGGTTCGGCGCTGCGCCACCGCGGAGGATCACATGACCGTCGGGATTGCCGCTGGTGTGCAGGATCGCCGGCACCCCGTCGGCACCGACGCCGGCGAAGGCGTGGGGGGCCGCCGCGGCGCGCACAGCGTCAACGGCGACCTGCACGTTGCCGTCGGTGCGGTTCTTGAAGCCCACGGGCATCGACAAGCCCGACCCCAGCTGGCGGTGCGTCTGGCTCTCGGTGGTCCGCGCGCCGATCGCTCCCCAGGCGACGGTGTCGGAGATGTACTGGGGCGTGATGGGATCCAGCCACTCGACCCCCACGGCCAGTCCGAGGCCCAGGACCTCGAGTAGCAGTTCGCGGGCGGTCGACAGGCCGGTGTCGACGTCGAAGGTTCCGTCGAGGTGGGGGTCGTTGATCAGACCCTTCCATCCCGTCGTGGTCCTCGGCTTCTCGAAGTAGACGCGCATGGCCACCAACAGCTCGGAAGCCAGCTCATCGGCCTTGACGCTGAGGCGCTGCGCATACTCGATGGCCGCTTCGGCGTCATGGACGCTGCAGGGCCCGACGACCACGAGCAGCCGGTCGTCGGCACCCTCGAGGATGGCGGTGACCTGCTCGCGGTGACCGATGACCTGCTCGGTGCGGTCGGCCGCGAGCGGGAGGCGCTCGAGCAAGCGCGCGGGGCTGGTCAGTGGCATGACGCGCTCGATGCGCCGGTCGCGCACGCCATCGTGGCGGCGCGCCTCGGTCACGGACATGGCTTCTGGGTGGTGGTCACGGCACGGTCCTTTCAGAGACGCCTGCGAGGGCAGTACGGGAGCGGGTCCTGCGGCGCTCGGCTGAAGAGGAGGCAGCGGGCGAGGGGCCGAGCGCCTAGCTAAATCGCCAGGCGGCGAACAGCGGGAGGTACCAGCGGCTGCTCGCAAGACGGCTCATCGCCCGGGGAGTCTAGAGGACCGCGCGCAGGGCGTCGAGGAAGCGGGCGTTCTCGGAGGGAGTGCCGAAGGTGACGCGCAGGGCGCCCTCGCGTCCCAGCGCGGTGCCGGCGCGCACCAGCACGCCGCGGTCGCGCAGCCCGACGACGACGTCGGGCTCCATCGCGGGGTCGGGGAGGTCGAACCAGGCGAAGTTGGCCTGCGACTCGGCGGGCTCGATGCCCAGCGCGGCCAGGCCGGACTCCACCTCCACCCGCGCGAGGACGGCCTGCTCGACGCGGTCGACCACCGCGTCCTGGTGGCGCAGCGCCTCCACGGCGGCGGCCTGGGCGGCGACGTTGCAAAAGAAGGGCTGGCGCACCTGGTCGAGGGCCTGGACCATCTCCTCGCTGCCACACAGGCCGTAGCCCACGCGCAGCCCCGCCAGGCCGTAGATCTTGGAGAAGGTGCGCAGGAGCACCACGTTGGGGTGGGCCTCGAGCAGGTCCAGCGTGGTGTCGGGATCGTCGAGGGTGTTGAACTCGATGTAGGCCTCGTCGAGGATCACCACGACGTGGCGGGGCAGGTCGGCCACGAAGGCGGCGATCTGGTCGGCGGGCAGCGCGGTGGAAGTCGGGTTGTTGGGGTTGCAGACGATCACCATGCGCGTGGCCACGGTGACCTCGCGCGCCATCGCCTCCAGGTTGTGGCGATGTGCCGCGTCGAGGGGCACGGTGATCGCCGTGGCACCCGAGGCGGCAGCCAGGTGGGGGTAGACCGAGAAGGACGGCCAGGCGTACACCAGCTCGGCCCCGGGCTCCAGCAGCGCCTCGCCGCAGGCCAGCAGCACGTCGCACGAGCCGTTGCCGATCGCGATGCGGGTGGAGCGCAACCCGGTGCGGTCGGCCAGGGCGCGGCGCAGACGGGCGTTGGAGGGATCGGGGTAGCGGTTGGTCCCCGCCAGCGCACGCTGGGCGGCCTCCACCACCGCGGGCAGCGGCCCGTAGGGCGACTCGTTGGAGGCCAGCAGGGCCACGTCGTCGGGCAGCGCGTAGCCACCGGCCACCGGGTAGCGGGGCAGGCGCCGGACGCGTTGGGAGAACTCGAGGCGGGGCATGATTACTGGGCGCCCTCGAGGTCCAGCCGCAGGTGGCGGGCCTCGCCCAGGTACACGTGGCGAGGGGTGTGGCTCTCGTCCACGTGGTAGTGCATGAGCAGGCGGATCACCCGCGGCAGCGCCCCCGGCACCGCCATCTCACGGGCGCACAGCAACGGCACGGCGGAGAAACCGTTCTGACGCGCGGCCACGGCGGGGAACTCGGCGTGCAGATCGTCGGTCACGGTGAAGATGCAGCTGACGACGTCCTCGGGGCGCAGGGCGTTGCGCTCGAGGATCTCGCGCAGGAGCTCTTCGGTCGCGCTGAGGATCGCCTCGCGCTCGTCCTCATCGACGGTGGTGGCGCCGCGCAGGGCGAACAGCCGCATAGGGGCGGCAGTGTGCCAGGAGCGACGGGCTCACCTCCGGCGCAACCGCTCCACCTCGGCGGGCGACAGCACCCGCCAGGTGCCGGGCGCCAGGTCGGCCAGCTCCAGGGGCCCGAAGCGGGTGCGCGCCAGCGCCTGGACGGGGTGGCCGACGGCGGCGCACATTCGCCTGACCTGGCGCTTGCGCCCCTCGCGCAGGGTCAGCTCCAGCAACCCGGGGCGCACCTCGCGCACGCCGGCCGGGGCTGTGCGCCCGTCGTCGAGCTCGACGCCCTCGCGCAGCGCGCGCAGCGCGCGCGGGCCCAAGCGCCCGCCGCCCACGCGGGCGCGGTAGGTACGCGGCACCTGGTGGCGGGGATGCAGCAGCCGTTCGGCCAGCTCCCCGTCGTTGGTGAGCAGGAGCAGGCCGGTGGTGTCGGCGTCCAGGCGACCGACCGGATACAGCCGCGTCCCCGTCAGGCCGACGAGGTCGACCACCGTCGGACGCCCGTGGGTGTCGCGTGCGGTGGAGACCACCCCGGCGGGCTTGTGCAGCGCTACCACCACGCGCTCCTCGGGGCCGGCCAGCACCCGGCCGTCGACCGCCACGTCGCTGTGCTCGTCCACATCGCGCGCCGGGTCGGTGACCACCGCGCCGCCCACCGTGACCCGCCCGGCTTGGACGACCGCCTCGGCGGCCCGCCGCGAGGCCACCCCGGCGTGGGCAAGGAACTTGGCCAGGCGCACCGTCAGGCAGGCTACGCTGCGAGGTAGCCGAAGCGACCGGCCGGGAAGGAGCGCCGGCGTGCGCCGCATCGCCCTCGTCACACTGCTCCTGGCCGGGCTGGCCACCGGCTGCGGGGATAACTCGGAGGGCGCGGGCGACCCCGGAGAGCGGCTGCCCGCAGACGCCCAGGCTGAGGTCACCGACGCGCGCGACCGCATCCGCGCGCTGTGCCGCGAGGGGGTTCCGCGCCCCCAGGACCTGCGTCCCGCCGTCGCCGACCTGGTGGCGGTCCTCGAGCAGTACCCCGGCCGCGTCGTGCAGGGCGGCGAGTTCGACCGCACGAGACCGGTTCGCCGCGCGGCGCTGCTGGCCGCCGACAACCTCGAGGACTGCGGCGCCGAGCGGCTCGCCGACGAGCTCCGCGAGGCGGTCGCGCGGGTCTCCTGAGGAAGCGATCCGCAGCGGGCCCTCACCCCGCCCGGCGAGGTGGTGCGCTCGCGCCGACCGCATCTGGCTCCGTTTCGCGCACAACTCGCCGGTGGGCGGTCAGCGGCACCACCATCCGCCGCAGCGGCAACGCGTTTCCGCAGAGCGGACAGCACTCCAGGGTGGCGTAGGCCGCCGCACTGTAGCTCACACACTCACACGACGGGCACTTCACGTACGGCATCACGGACCTCCGGTATTGAAGGTCCTTGCTCGCCCGCACCGCCACCCTCCACGACCTGAACCCGGGCCGACCGACGCGCGGTGATGCTAGCTGGCCCTTCCCCCCAATGGCAAGGCCGCGGCCGCCGGCGCTCCGACCGGGCGCGGAAACGGTCCTCTAGCCTTGCGACGTGGACCTCGAGTTGCTGGAGCGCACCCTCGTCGACGCCGGCGAGCCCTCCTACCGCGCCGGCCAGGCGTGGGACTGGGCCGCCCGCGGCGCCGAGGGCTACGCCGCCATGACCAACCTGCCGGCCGCGCTACGCGCGCGCCTGGTGGACGAAGTGCCCTTCTCCACGCTGATCGTGCAGCGCGAGACCCACGCGCGCGACGGCACGATCAAGACGCTGTTCCACACCGCCGACGGCCGTCCCGTGGAGGCCGTCCTGATGCGCTACCGCGACGGGCGGCGCTCGGTCTGCCTGTCGTCCCAGTCAGGCTGCCCGCTGACCTGTACCTTCTGCGCTACCGGCACGATGCGCTTCGGGCGCAACCTCTCCGCGTCGGAGATCCTCGACCAGGCACTGCATTTCCGCCGCCTCGAGCCGATCGACCATGTCGTGTTCATGGGCATGGGCGAGCCCATGATGAACCTCGACGCCGTGCTGGGCGCCTGCGCGCGGCTGCCCGACGCGGGGGTCACCAACCGGCGGACAGCGATTTCGACGGTGGGATGGATCCCGGGGATCGAGCGACTGACCGCCAGCGGCCTGCCCGTGCGCCTGGCCCTCTCCCTGCACGCGGCCGACGACGCGCTGCGCAGCACGATCATGCCCGTCAACGAGCGCTATCCCCTGGCCGACGTGCTGGGCGCCTGCCGGCGCCACTTCGAGGCCACCAACCGGATGGTGTTCGTGGAGTACGTCATGCTCGCCGGCATCAACGACCGCCACGAGCAGGCCCGCCAGCTGGTCGACGTCCTCGATCCGCGCGCCTTCAAGGTCAACCTCATCCCCTACAACCCCACGGGGACATTCGCCGGCTCGGGCCGGGCGGCGATCGACGCCTTCCGCGCCGTGCTCGAGGACCACGGGCTGCGCGCCACCGTCCGCTTGACGCGGGGCCGTGACATCGACGCCGCATGTGGCCAGCTGGCCGCCCAGGTGGACGAGGTGCCCGCCCAGCCTCAGGCCGTTTTTCGGTAGACGGGATCGACATCCCTGTCGATCCTCCGAGAGAGGGCGCTTCGCCGTTCCCGCGGCGAGTCCCGGGCAGATCGCGCTGCGATCCGCCCGGGACGGACGGCCTACCGAGCGCGGGGTCCTTGGGCTCAGTCGCCACCGAAGCGGTCGCGCAGCGCGAGGACGTTGGCCACGTAGCGGCGGGTCTCGGGCAGCATCCCGATGCGCTGCACCGAGCCCATGCCCTGGAAGTAGCCCGCCGCCGCGGTGGCGGGGTCGCCACCCGCCATCTCGAGCATGCGATCGAGGTAGAGGACGCCGGCGTGCACGTTGTCGACAGCCGAGCCGGTGTCGAGGGGGCGCTGGGCCATGTTGGCCTGCACCCAGTCCCACGTGCCGGGCAGCACCTGCATGACCCCGCGGGCGTTGGCGGAGGAGACCACGCCGTTGTCGAAACCACTCTCCTGCCAGGCGATCGCCGTGGCCAGGTCGGCCGGGACCCCGTGCTGGCCAGCCACGTCGGCGATCTGGCTGGCGTCCACGCTGCCCCCGGCCGGCTGCGGGGCGGTGCCCTCCACCACGGCGGTGGCGGGCTGGGGCTCGCCTCCGCCCACCTGCGACCCGGTCGGCATCTTCAGCGCGGTGCCGCTGACCAGCGCACCGGCGGGGTCGAGGCCGTTCATGGCCGCCACGGCCTCGACGGTGGTGCCCGTGCGGGCGGCCAGCGAGGACAGGGTGTCGCCGGGCTGGACGGTGTAGGCGCCCAGCGGCCCGGGGCCCTGCGGGGCGCCGGCCTCGGCGCTCGTGGCGTCGGGCGCCGGCGCGGTCGTGCCGGGCTCGGGGACGGTGAGCTCGGAGCCGGCCAGGACCACGCCCCCGGGCGCGAGGCCGCTGGCGGCCGCGATGTCGTCGGCGGGGACGCCGTGGACGGCCGCGAGCCCCGAGAGGGTCTCGCCGGGCTGGACGGAGTGGGTGGCGTGGGCCTGCGCCGCTGCCGGCGTCAGGGTGCACAGTGCGAGCGCCAGTGGCGCACAGCGGCGGCGCATGAAACCTCCTGCGTCGTCGAGGTGGGGACCCGTGCCCCTTCGCGCTCCGGCGGGATCGACCTGCCGGTGGCGCGTGGTTACGTGGCTCTGCAAGGACTCGTGCGCGCCTGCTCGAGCACGGCGCCCAGGCGGCCGGCCAGCGCGGGCCAGGCATAGCGCGCGCGCGCGATCTCGCGGGCGGCGGCTCCGCGGCGGGCGCGCTCGGAGGCGTCGGCCAGCACGGCGCGCATGGCCCCGGCGAGGGCGTGGCGGTCATCGGGCTCGACCAGCCACCCCGTGATCCCATCGTCCACGATCTCTGCGGGGCCGTGGCGGTCGACGGCCACGGCGGGCAGGCCGCAGGCCATGCCCTCCACCAGCACGGCGCCGAACTGCTCGCGCACCGAGGCCAGCACCTGGGCGTCGGAGGCCGAGAGGAAGGCGGCCAGGGCGTCGTGGTCGTGCCACCCAGCCAGAAAGACGTCATGTGCGCCGGTGCGCCGGATGGCCTCGAGCGGGTGCTCGCCCTCCCATTCCCCTGGGTGGCCACCCAGCAGCACCAGCGCGCCCGCGTGTTCGCGGTGAGCCTGCGCAAAGGCCTCGATCAGCAGCGGCAGGCGCTTGACCGCGGTGAAGCGTCCGACGGCCAGCAGCACGGGGCCGTCGAGCAGCGCGCGCAGGTCCTCGGGGCGGTATCGCACCGAGCCCGGCCCCTCTCCTGGCGCCCAGCCGCGCGGGTCGTCGACCAGCCACCGCCGCCAGTGGGCGGCGCGGTCGAGGTCGACCCGGCGCATCACCTCCGGATCGAAGCCGTTGGGCACGTGCACGCAGCGGTGCGCGTCGACCCCCAGCAGCGCCACCGCGCGCTCCACCTGCGCGGGCGAGATCATCACCAGACGGGTGCAGCGCCGTGCCCATGCGCGCATGCGCTCACGCCACGCGTGGGCGTGGATCCAGCCGGCGGGCGGCCCCTCCTCGATGGCCTCCAGCATGAGCAGCTCCGTCCCGTGCAGATGAGCCACCACGGGGACCGCGGGCGCCACGCGCGCTGCGGCCTCGTGGAGGACGGTGAGGTGGTGCAGGTGCAGCACGTCCGCGTCCCTCGCGCCCGCGGCCTGCAGAGCGCCGGCCCAGGCGACCACCTGGCGCTCGGTGGCGGCGCCGTCCAGGGCGGCGGCAACGCGATCGGCGGCGCCCGGGCGATCCTCAAAGGAGGGGTGCATCGGCGCCGCGCCGCCGGGCGGGTCCATGGGGTCGCTGGCGGCCAGCGCAGGGTCGAAGTCAACGGTGCGCACGTCCAGGCCGGCGTAGAAGCGCGCGGCGTCGCCGTGGCCGTCAAGGTCCGAGCGCGATCCCGACAGGAGGGTGACCTGCCAACCGTGGGCCGGCAGGCCCGAGGCCAGCGCCCGGGCCACGTGCGCTGAGCCGCCCCGCGGGAAGAACTGCAGCGCGCTGAGCACCCGGCCGCCCACCGGCGTGTTCTACCGCGCGCGAGAACGCGCCGTGAACGCGATCCGCACTCGCGCAAGTCGACCGGCGACCGCCCGCAACCGTGCCCGGCCTCGACTGGCTCGCGGAGCGCACCGCGTGCTGACCCCGCGGACGACGCGCGTGCGCAGGGTAGGCGGTCATGGACGCCGCCGGGTCCGAGCGCGCGGTGCTGTTCGGTCATTCCCAAGGCGGGGCCGATGTGTGCCCCGTTTCGGCTGGCTATCCGGCGCGCACCGGCGCGCACTCGGCGTCAGCGACTACCGCCGTCGGACCTAGCGGGCGCCGGCGCTTCCCGCTGGAGCGGCTGCCTCGGTCGGCGGCCCGGAATGCAGCCGCTCGTAAGCGAGGAGGCTCTGCACAAGCTGGAGCGCGATCGATCCCTCTCCCACCGCGGAGGCCACCCGCTTGACCGAAGCGTGACGTACGTCTCCGGCCGCGAACACGCCGGGCATGCTCGTCTCGTGCGAGAACGGCCGGCGCTGGAGCGGCCAATCTTCCTCCGAGAGCTCATCGCCCGTGAGCAGGAATCCGCGCGCGTCTCTGGCTACCTCCGGCGGCAGCCAGTCAGTGCGGGGCCGCGCCCCGATCAACACAAAGAGGGCGTCGGCGGAGACCTTTTCCTCCTCGCCGGTGGCGCTCTGGCGCAGCACGAGCTCCTGCAGACGTCCCTCGCCTCCCCCGCCGACCACCGCAGTGCTCGTGCGTACCGCCACGTTCGGCGTAGCCTCGATCTCTCGTACCAAGTAGTGCGACATCCCGGCCTCAAGCGACCGCGCGCGCACAACAAGCGTGACTTCTCGGGCGTAGCGCGCAAGGTGCAGTGCCGCCTGGCCAGCCGAGTTCCCGCCACCTACGACGTAGGCGTCCCTTTCGCTCAGCCCCTGTGCCTCCGAGGCGGGGCCGCCATAGAAGACCCCCGCGCCAGTCAAGTCCTCGAGCGAGGCAATGCCCAATCGCCGGTAGCTAGCGCCGGTGGCGAGGATCACGACTCGGGCGCTGATGCGCCGGCCCTCCGAAAGGGACAAGTTGAGCTGGTCTCCTGAGCGACCGAGCTCGATCGCGCTGTGCAAGAACAGAAAGCTCGCCCCAAAGACCGAAGCCTGCTCATATGCCTGCTCAGTCGCAACCCGTGCCAGTGGACTGTCGCCTCGAGGTCCCCGTGGTTGACAGCGTCGACGACCACGCTTGAACCCTGCGCGACCTTCAGGACCGGTCCTGGGATGGAGCCGTTGTAGGCGAGCATCCGCACCGTCGCGTCGCCGATCCGCTTTATCACGGGCGCGATGGTCAGCACGAACCTGTCGCCGTCGGCAAGCTCGACGACTTCAGGGGCGCTCGCCGGCGGGAGCCCGGCGACGGCGTCGTTGGGAAAGTGGTCCGAGTGGTCGGTGCTGACGCCCACGTCCCAACCATATTCGCACCTCGGGGGCAAGGAAAGTACGACTCTCCGCCAGGTGCTTGGTGCCCTCGGTGGCGCTCGCCGGCTCCTCGGCGCTGACCGTGGGCACGGTAGGAGGCGGTCCAGCTTGACATACCGGGTCAGGGTATGGGAAGGTGAGTACCCCCTCCCCGTATCTCTCCACAGAAACCCACGATGCGATCCCTCTCCAAGCGCCT
>DASZCY010000083.1:0-3156 GCA_035942615.1 Solirubrobacteraceae bacterium
GCCTCCTTGGCCATCACGTTGAAGAACGAGCGGGGCATCTCCACGCGCACGCGCGCGTCGGCGGCGATGTCCTTGGTCACCTGCGGCCCGGGCAGCTGCACCCGGTACTGCTGGGTGTCGCCCCGCCCGCGCAGGTCGATCCCCGCGACCAGCTTCATCTGCTGGAGGGCGGGAACCTCGGCGAGGAAGCGGGTCACCGCCTCCTCGATCAGGGTCTTGGCGTCGTCAGCCACGGTGGCGCGACAGCAGCTTCCTGCCGATGACCATGCGCTGGATCTCGGAGGTGCCCTCGCCGATCAGCAGCAGCGGCGCGTCGCGATACAGGCGCTCGATCTCGTACTCCTTTGAGTAGCCGTAGCCGCCGTGGATGCGGAAGGACTCCTCCACGCAGAGGCGCCCCGCCTCGGAGGCGAAGAGCTTGGCCATGCCCGCCTCCAGGTCCGAGCGCTCGCCGGCGTCCTTGAGCCGTGCCGACTTGAGGGTCAGCAGGCGAGCCGCCTCGATCTGGGTGGCCATGTCGGCGAGCTTGAACTGGATGGCCTGGTGCTCGGCGATCGGCTTGCCGAAGGTCTTGCGCTCGCGGGAGTAGCGCAGTGCGAGCTCCAGCGCGCGCTGGGCGATCCCCACGCCGCGGGCGGCGACGTTGGCCCGCCCGACCTCCAGGGCATCCATCATCTGGGCGAAGCCCTTGTCGAGGCCCGCCTCCTCGCCCCCGAGGATGTTCTCGGCAGGGCAGCGGTAGCCGTCGAAGACCAGCTCGGTGGACTCCACGCCCTTGTAGCCCATCTTCTTGATCTTGGGCGGCACGGTGAACCCGGCGTACTCGCCGGTGTTCTCGGCCACGCCGGGCTCCTTTTCGGCGATGAAGCAGGTCATGCCCCGGTGGCGGGGCTGGGCGTCGGGGTCGGTCTTGACCAGGGTGAAGACCAGGCCGGACATGAGGCCGTTGGTGACCCACATCTTCTGACCGTTGATCTCGTACATCGCCCGCCCGCCGTCGTCGACCTTCCTGGCCGAGGTCTTGATGGCCTGCACGTCGGAGCCCAGCTCGGGCTCGGACAGGCTGAACGCGGCGCGGATCTCGCCCGTGGCCATGCGCGGCAGCCAGCGCTGCTTCTGCTCCTCGCTTCCGAACTTCATGAGCAGGTAGGAGCCGATGAAGTGGGTGTTGACGATCCCGCTGATGGAGATCCACCCGCGCGAGAGCTCCTCGACGATCATCACGTAGGTCGTGAGGTCCAGGCCCATCCCCCCGTACTCCTCGGGGATGGTCACGCCGAACAGGCCCAGCTCCTTCATCTGCTCCACGATCGGCCCGGGAAACTCGTCGGCGGCGTCGTAGTGCTCGGCGTTGGGGATGATCTGCTCGTCGGCGAACTGACGGACCATGTCGGTGATGGCCTTCTGCTCGTCGGTCTTCTCGCTGTAGGCGCTGGCGGTGACTACGGCCATGGGCGGCACGACTCCCTGTCGGTTCGCTGCATCGGTGCGGGGGCCGCTGAGGATATATCCGTGCGGGGTCCGCCGGAGGCCTTACTGGCCCACCGGACCTGCTCCGCCCGCGGAGTCCTGCTCGGGCCGCGACTTGCGCCGCGGAGTTCGTACCTGACCGTAATTGAAGAGGCTCACGATGATCACCCCTCCGAGGGCGTTGCCCAGGACCGTGGTGCCCAACCACCCCAGCCAGTTACCCACGCCGAGCTCGCCCTCCAGGAGGGCAACCTCGACCTGAATCGCCGTCGAGACGGTGTGGTCCAGCGCGGCCACCCCCACGACGAACACGAGCGCCCAGATGACGAGCACCTGACCCACCGCGGTGGCGGTGGCCTCGACCAGCCACGCGACCGTGGCGAGCAGCCAGCCCCCGAGCACGGCACTCCAGAAGTTGCGCCAAAAGGAGCCGAAGACCGCCTCGTCTCCCAGCTGGACCATCTGGCTGACCACGTCGTTGGGCAGCGCGCCGGTCTTGACGGCCGCCAGCGCGAAGACGAAGGCGCCGATCGAGTTGGCCACAAGAACCGTCGCCCACAGCTTGGCCGTGTCCGACACCCGCCGCGGGTTGTCGAAGGTGGCGACCACGGGGTAGAGCGTGTTCTCGGTGAACAGCTGGGAGCGCCCGAGGATGACGGCTATGAAGCCGATCGGGTAGAACAGCGAGGCGACGAAGGTGGCCGAGTCCCCGCCGCCCAGCAGCACGGAGACGAAGGCCACGACCAGCGGGGTCGCGCCGAGGGTGAAGCCCGCGAAGAGGCCCGAGATGGCCAGCGCCTGCGGTGGGCGTCCCAGCTCGTCGGTGCCGTTCTTCAGCACCCGGTCGTTGATCTCGTGGGCGCTGGGGCGCGTGGACTCCGTCTGCGTGGTCACGGCGCGGGGCCTTCCCGTTCGCCGTGCTTCGCGCACACTGCTGCGAGACTGGGCATCGTGGCCGCCCCTTCGACCAGGCCGACGCAGCGGGTGAACTTCGCGCGCGATGTGGTCGACGCGGCGCCCGGCGGCCGGCTCGCGCTGGTGGAGCTCGCGCGCGACGGCGCGCGGCGGGAGTGGCGCTTCGGCGAGGTGGCCGACCGCTCGGCGCGGCTGGCCGGGACGCTGGTGGAGCGTGGCGTGGGGCCGGGCGACACGGTGATGACGCTGATCGGCAACCGCCCCGAGTGGGTGCTGGCGATGGTGGCGTGCTTTCGCATCGGGGCGGTGGCGCTGCCGTGCACCGAGCAGTTGCGCGCCCGGGACCTGGCCCTGCGTATGCAGACCGCACGGCCCAGGGTGATACTGGCCGACGCGCGCAACCGCAAGGAGCTGGAGGCGGCCGCGCCGGAGGGGCTGGTGCTGACGGTCCCCGACGAGGGCTTGTTCGCCGGGGACCCTCCCCCGGCCGTCGACCTCGCGCCCGAGGACCCGTGCCTGATCACTTTCACGTCGGGCACCGCCGGGGAGGCCAAGGCGGTCCTGCACGGTCACCGCTACCTCGACGGCCAGCGGGTGCAGGCCGAGCACTGGCTCGGCGCACACGAGGGGGACCTCGTGTGGTGCACGGCGGCCTCGGGGTGGTCGAAGTCGGCGCGCAACGTCTTCATCGCCCCCTGGCTGCAGGGCGCCGCGGCGCTCCTGCACGACGCGCGCTTCGACCCCGGGGAGCGTCTGGCGATCCTGGAGCGC
>DASZCY010000084.1:0-5068 GCA_035942615.1 Solirubrobacteraceae bacterium
CCAGCAGCGTCTCCGCCCAGCCGATGGCCGCGCGGGCAGCCGCGGTGGCGGCCCCGACCCGCCCGCCGGCGCCGCGGTCCACGCGCAGCAGAGAGCGCCCGCCGGCACGGATGCGGACCTTCTCGATGGTTTCGCCCTCCAGGCCCAGGTCGACCACCTCGACGCCGCAGCGTCCAAGGGCCGCGCGCAGTTCCTCTCCCGCCGCGTCGGGTGCCAGGGCGGTGACCAGGGTGACCTCCCGGCCCTCGGCGGCGGCCAGCGCCGCGGCGAGGCCCGCCCCCCCGGGGCGTGCGACCGTCGCGGACTGGTCGACCACGGGCACCGGGGCGTCGGGGCACAGGCGCTCCACGGCGCCCTCGACGTCGCGGTCCAGCAGCGCGTCGCCGATCACGACGAGGGGGCGGGAGGCGGCCGGCGGCGTCGCTGCCCTTCGGCCGCTGGCGGCCGGAGGGCTCACAGGAGCACCCTGGGCTCGGCCTCGGCGCGATCGGCGCCCGCGACCACCCGGTCGACCACGCCGCAGAGCAGGTGGGCGGCCACCAGGTGCAGCTCCTGCACCGTCGAAACCGCAGGGGCCTCGACGCAGACCGCGTCGTCGCAGACCAGGGCGAGGGGGTTGGGTCGCGGACCGGTCAGGGCCCAGGCGGTCACCCCCAGCGCGCGCGCGGCCTCGACCGCGGCGAGCACGTTGGGGCTGGCGCCCGAGGTGCTCAGGGCGAGCAGAACGTCGCCCTCGCGGGCGTGGGCGCGCACCTGACGGGCGAAGGCCTGCTCGACCCCATAGTCGTTGGCGATCGCGGTCAGGCTCGAGGTGTCGCCGTGCAGGCACAGCGCGCTCAGGGGCCGGCGCTCGGTCTCGTAGCGGCCGACCAGCTCGGCGGTGAGGTGCTGGGCCTCCGCGGCGCTGCCCCCGTTGCCCAGGGCCAGCAGGCGTCCCCCCTCGAGCAGGCGGACGGCGAGGTGGTGGCCCCACGCCTCCAGGCGCTCGGCCTCCTCGTGCAGGTGCCCCAGGGCGTCGGCCAGCGCCCCGAGGTGCTCGAGCGCGCCGGTGGGAGCGGGGGCTCCGGCGCCGCCGGCGCGCCGCCGGCCCGTCGGGTCCGCCTCGCCGCGCCCGAGACGCGCGGGGCGGGCGGTGGCCGCGACGCGTCCCTTGCGGTGCGGCGCCAGTCCGGAGTAGACCTCCTGGGTGGCGCCGGCGATGCGGTCCCAGTCGTAGAGCTTGCGCGCCCGGCGCACGCCGGCCGCGCCCAGCGAGGCGCGCCTGGACTCGTCGGCCAGCAGGGGTCCGAGCGTGGCGGCCAGGCGCTCGGGGTCGCGCGGCGGGACGTGTATGCCGGTGACCCCGTCGACCACAGTGTCGACCATGCCGCCCACCGCGGAGGCGACCACAGGCACGCCGCAGGCCATGGCCTCCACGGGCACGATGCCGAAGGGCTCGTACCACGGAACGCAGACCACCGCGTCGACGCTGCGCAACAGCGCGGGCAGGGTGTCGTGGCGCAGCCGCCCGCGCAGCTCGACGCGGTCGGCCACCCCCAACTCCTGCGCAAGCGCCGTGAGGCGCTGGGCCTCGCGGTCGCCGGCCAGGTCGCCGGGTGGCGGTCCGCCGGCCACCACGAGGTCGGTATCGGGCAGGTCGGCCAGGGCAGTGATGGCATTGCCCACGCCCTTGCGCTCCACCAGACGACCGATCACCGCCAGGCGCCGGCGCCCGGCCGGTCGTGGTTCGGCGGGCCCGTCGGGACGGAACTGGCGCAGATCAACGCCGCAGGGCACCACCGCGGGCTTGCGCCTGGGCGCGCCCATGCGCATGAGCTCGAAGGCCTCGTCGGTGCATGTGGCGATGATCCGCGCCGCGCGGCCGAGGATGTCGCGCTCGATGCGCTCACGCTCGGGTGGGCTTGTGTCCCGTGCCCCCTGGTAGCGGCGCTTGACCACGCCCAGCGCGTGAAAGGTATGCGCGACTGGAATGCCCAGTCGTCCGGCGGCACGCAGCGCGGCGTGGCCCGACATCCAGAAGTGGCTGTGCACCACGTCGGGACGGTCGGCGCGCCACGCGATCTCCAGGTGCTCGGCAAAGGCGTCCATGTAGGGCAGGAGGTCGTCCTTGGCCAGCGCCGCCGCGGGCCCGGCGTGGATGTGGTGGACCTCCACGCCGCCGGCCATGGGCAAGCGCGCCTCCAGCCGCGGGTCGTCGCGGCGGGTGTGCACCACGACGCGGGCCCCGCGGCGCGCGAGCGCGCGTGCGAGCGCCGCCACGTGCACGTTCTGGCCACCCGCATCCACGCCGCCCAGAGCAGCCAGCGGGCTGGCGTGCTCGGAGACCATCGCGATCCTCATCGGGCCACCTCCTCCAGCAGCACGTCCCAGTCGGCCAAGAAGCGGTGCAGACCGTATCGCTCCAGGGCGGCCGCGCGCGCGGCGAGGCCAGCTTCGCGCGCGCGAGCGGGCTCGGCGACGTAGGCGCGCATCGCCGCGGCCAGGGCATCGACGCGCGTGGAGACCACGCCGGCGGCGGCGGGCACCGCCTCGGGCGCCTCGGTGGTGGCCAGCGCGACCACGGGCATGCCCAGGTGCATGGCCTCCAGCAGCGAGAGGCCGAGCGACGTCCAGCGAATGGGGTGCAGGTAGACCCGCCGGCGGGCCAGCTCGTCGTGCATCCGCGCCTGGGGAACATCGCCCAGCGAGCGGCTCCCGTTCGACCAGCGCACGCTGTCGGCGTCCATCCCGAACAGGTCGAGCGGTGCCGCGGCGGCGAAGCGCTCAAGCAGGTCGGTTCCGGTGACGCGCGCGCGGCGGCGAGCCTCGTTGATGACCACGGCCGCACGGGGCATCTCGCCCGTGTAGCGGTGTCCGGGGTCGACGATGCCGTGCTCGATCACCCGCGTGGGCGTCGAGCCGGTGTCCCAGAACAGCTCGTTGAAGTGGGTGACGTGCACGACCGTCAGGTCGTCGCGGTCGGCCGCGGGGTGGCGCATCTCTGCGATGCGTCCCTGCGGCGCGTTGTGCTCCACGTACACCGCGGGCACGTCGCGGCCGGGCCGGCGGCCCGTCCATGTTTTGCACAGGGACCTGAGCTCGTGCGGGCGCTGGAACACGACCACGTCGAAGTCCGCGTCGCCCAGCTGGGCGGGGCTCAGCTCGGTGACGCTCGCGGGCCACTCCCAGGTCTGCGCGCGGCCGCGGCCGTCAGCCCCGCGGTCGGGAGTGACGGGCACCAGGTAGGCGTGCTCGCCCTGCACCAGGGCGGTGGTCCAGGAACCGTGGACGTGCCACACCAGGACCCTCACGCCGGGACCGCCTGGACGTCGGCGGGCGCCAGCTGCTCGATTGCGGCGAGCACCTCCTCGACGTCCACGCCGTTCAGGCAGGGGTGGCCGGCCACCGGACACCTCCGCGCCCGACACCCCGCGCAGGGCACGTCGAGGTACAGCAGCGCGTGGCCCACCCGCCACGGGCGCCAGCGCGCGGCGGGCACCGTGGGGGCGAAGAGGGATCCCACCGGCGTGCCGACCGCCGCGGCGAGGTGGGCCGGGCCGGTGTTGCCGACCACGACCGCGTCCGCGCCGGCGAGCACCTCGGCCAGGTCGGCCAGCGACGTCTTTCCGCCCAGGTCGAGCCCGTCGGCGCCGGCCACGCGGGCGGTGAGGTCACACTCGGAGGGCGCGCCGGTGACCACTGCGCGCCGGCCCACCGCGCTCAGGGCCTCGACGAGCGCGGCATGACGCCACGGCGTCCACGCCCGGGCGGGGACGGAGGCGCCGGGGTGGACCACGACGTAGGGCTCCTCGCCCAGTGCGTCGGGCCGCCGGCCGGTGCGATGGACCGCCAGCGCGCCGTCGTCTCCGGGGGGCAGCTTGTAGCCCAGGGTGCGCACCAGATCCAGCGAGCGCTCCACCTCGTGCACGTCGTCGTCGATGCGGTGGCGCACGTCGAGCAGCGAGCCGGGGAAGTCCACGCTGGTGGCGGCCACGTGGGTCACGCCGGCCATGCGCAGCAGGAGCGCGAGTGGGAGGGGACTCTGGTGAAAGGAGCCGAGCACGATCGCGCGGTCGGCGCCGACCGCCTCGAGCTCGGCAACCCAGGCCTCGCCGGCGGCGCGGTCGAAGGGGAGGGGCTCGGGGTCGATCCAGTCGGCGCGGCGGGTGAGGATGGCATCCACGCCCGGCAGGAGCTCGGCCGCGCGGGCCCCGCGCGGCCCGCACAGGAGCGTCACGCGGTCCGCGCCCGCCGCGACGGCGCGGACGGCCGGGCCGGCCAAGAGCACGTCTCCGTCGTTGTCCAGCCGGGCGACGAGGACGTGGGTCATGCCACCACCACCGCCGCCTCGGGCAGGGGGACGGATGCGCCCAGGAGGAGGTCCACCGCCGCCTCGAGGTCGGGCGCGCGCTCGGGCGCGGCGAGGACCTCCTCAGCGCGTGTCACGGGGGTGGGCACGAGTACCCCGCGCGCTCCGGCCGCGCGCGCGGCCTGCACGTCGGCGCCGATGTCGCCGACCAGCGCGCACTCCCGTGGGTCGACGCCCAGCAGCCGGCCGGCCTCGTACACCAGGCCGGGAGCGGGCTTGCGACACCCGCAACCGTCCTGGGGCCCGTGCGGGCAGACCAGCCAGGCGTCGAAGGGACCGAGCAACGCGTCGACGTGGGCGTTGACCGCCTCCACCTGGGTGGGCGTGAGCAGTCCGCGCGCCACCCCGCTCTGGTTGGAGACCACGCCCAGCGGGATCCCGGCGCGACGCAGCCGGGCCACCGCCTCGCGGGCGCCGGGCAGCGGCTCCACGCGCGCGGGGTCGCCGTTGTAGGGCACGTCCACGACCAGCGTGCCGTCGCGGTCGAAGAGCACCGCGCCGGGCGGGGCGGGGCTGCGCCTGACGCGCTCACGCCGCGCGCGCGCCCGCGCCACGCTCAGCTCGCCACCCGCGCGGTGGCACGCGGCCACAAAGGGCATTGCGGCGCTGGTGACCAGCATGGTGGCGATCTCTGGGGGCGTGCGGGGACCGGGCGCGATCCGCCTCCAGGCCAGCTCGGCGGTGCCCGCCAGCCAGGCGGCGCCGGCCGCGCCCCCCGCT
>DASZCY010000085.1:0-4798 GCA_035942615.1 Solirubrobacteraceae bacterium
CTGGCCGTCGACGCCTACCTGGAGGGCACCGAGATCGCCGAGACGAGCACCGGTGCGTTCGGGGGTGCGACGCTGCTGTTCATCGGCGCCGGGGCCGCGTACCTCGGGCTCGTGGCGCTCGATCGCGTGCTGCGCGAGCGCGGCGCACGCGCCCGCGAGGCGGGAGCCAGCGCCTTCCAGCTCTCCCTGCTGGTGGCGATCGGGATCGGGTTGCACAACCTGGGCGAGGGGCTGGCCATCGGCTCGGCCTATGCCATCGGAGAACTCGCCCTGGGAGCCTTCCTGATCTTCGGCTTCGCGCTGCACAACACCACCGAGGGCCTGGCCATCGTGGCTCCCCTCAGCGCCCACCGGCGCCCCTCGCTCGCACGCCTGGCGATGCTGGGGCTCATCGCGGGGGCCCCGGCGATCCTCGGCGCGTTCATCGGTGCCTCGGCCTACAACCCCGAGTTCGCCGCCCTGCTGATCGGCGTGGGCATCGGCGCCATCGTCCAGGTGATCGTGCAGCTCGTCCCCGCGATCCGCGACCGCGCCGGTCGCGCCCTCTATCCGGCCAGCGTCGCAGGCATCCTCGCCGGCGTCGCCGTGCTGTACGTCACCGGCCTGCTGGTGGCCACCTGAGGGCCGCCGGTTCCCCGCGATCGGCGGGGGGTAGGCCGATGCCATGATCGCTGCGGTGGTGGGCGTGGAGGTCGTGGCGGCCCGGTCGGGCGGCCGCGCCTGAACCTCGGTGGCTTCCGTCCGAACGCTCGTGGCGGGAGCCGAGGCAGCGCTCGGTCTGGCGCTGCCCGCCGCGCGGCGGCAGGCGGGCTCCCTCACCCACCTCGACCACCGCACCTGGCCGCTCCCGCAGCGCCCGTGGCTGATGGCCCAGACCTGGCGGCGACTGCTGTTCGCGCACTGGCGCGTGCCCGTGAGCGCGGTCCGTGCCGTCGTGCCGGCCCAGTTGCCGCTGGACCTCGTCGACGGCGACGCCCTCATCGGCGTCACGCCGTTCGACGTCTGCGCGCTGCGCCTCAGGGGCACCCCGCCGCCCCCCTTCGTCGGGTCGTTCCCCGAGCTCAACGTACGCACCTACGTCACGGTGGACGATCGGCCGGGCATCTACTTCTTCAGCCTGGACGCCGACAGCCCGCTCGCGGTCGCCGCCGCCCGCCGTGGCTACCGGCTGCCCTACTTCAACGCGCAGATGACCTGCGCGGCGAACGACCAGGGCGTCGCCTTCGCGAGTCGCCGTACCTCGTCCGACGGTCCACCGGCAAGCTTCTCGGCCCGCTACGGACCCACCGGCGAACCCACCTTCGCCGAGCACGGGACCATCGATCACTTTGTGACCGAGCGGTACTGCCTCTACACGCTCGATGAGGCCGGTCACATCCTGCGCGCCACCATCCACCACCCGCCGTGGCCCCTCCAGCCCGCCGAGGCCAGGATCGAGCACAACACCATGACGGCCGGCCTCGGCCTCTGCCTGGAGGGCCAGCCGCTGCTGCACTACGCCGAGCGCCAGGACGTCGTCTTCTGGACGCTCGAGCATGCGGGCACAAGCGGATAACCGAACCGCACATCCAGAACCTGAGCAAGGCGAGTGCCGACGCGCCAGCTGGCTCGACCGAAAGCCCGAGGATCGCGCTTTGCCGTACAGAAGTCGGAGCACGCGCCGATCCTCCTGACCATGGCCAGTCCTCACCCCGGGTCGCAGACCCCCGACGTCACCGCCCTGATCCTCGACACCGCCCACGAGGCCTTCGTGTCGGCCGATTGCGACGGGCGAATCATCGCGTGGAACGCGGCGGCCGAGCTGACCTTCGGATGGACGCGGGGCGAGGTCATCGGCCGGTCCCTGGACGAGGTGCTCATCCCGCCCGCCTACCGCGAGGCGCATCGCGCGGGCATGGCGCGCTATCTTGCCACCGGCGAGGGACGGGCCATCAACCGCCGCCTCGAGCTGGAGGCGATCGACCGTTGCGGGCGCGTCTTTCCCGTCGAGATCACCCTCTCGCCGCTTCGGGTCGGGGACAACCTCACCTTCCACGCGTTCCTGCACGACATCTCCGAGTGCCGCGCCGCCGAGGCCGGGTCGCGGCGGCTTGCCGCCATCGTCGAGGGCTCGCGCGACGCGATCATCGTCTGCGACGCCGATGGCGTCATCACGGACTGGAACCCGGCCGCCGAGCGTCTGCACGGCTGGCCGGCGCGGGACATGGTCGGCGAGCACATGCGCACGCTCGCCGCGCCCGGCCACGAGGACGGGCTGCTCCGTGCGGCCCAGCGGGCCCTGGAGGGCGAGGTCGTCGACGGCCTGGAGGCGGCGCACCGTTGCGCGGACGGCGGCTGCGTGGCGGTCGAGGTGCGCATCTCGCCCCTCCACGGCGACGAGGGCGGGCTGCTGGGCCTCTCGGTGATCGCCCAGGACATCAGCGAGCGCGTCAGGGCACGGGACGAGCTGGCTGCCCACACCCAGCGGCTGCAGCGCCTCGAGCACGACCATCGCCGCACGACCGCTGATCGGGCGTCCAGGGCAGCCGCCACCGACCTGCAATCGACCGTCGAGCAGGTGCTCGGCGTGGTACGTGATCAGCTGGACATGGACGTGGCCTGGCTGGCCGAGTTCGTCGACGGCCAGATGGTCTTCCGCGCGCTGGAGGGGGAGGAGGGCTTCTTCGGCGCCGGCGTGGGCGAGGGGATCGCGCTGGAGGGCACGTACTGCCAGCGCGTGGTCGACGGACGGATCGCCCCGATCGTCCATGACGCCCCCACCCACGCCGAGGTGCGCGACCTGACGGTCACGCGGGCGGCAGGCATGGGCTCCTACATCGGAGTGCCGGTCCGCCTGGGCGATGGCGAGCTGTACGGCACGCTCTGTGCAGCGTCCCACGAGCCGGACCCCACGCTGGCCGAGCGCGATGTGCGCTTCCTGCATGTCCTCGCCGCGCTGCTGTCCGGGCAGCTCGCCGCCCAGCGCGATCAGGTCGAGCAGGGTCGCGTCACCGCGGAGCTGACGGGCATCAGCGCCCTGCTGGCGGCGCTCGAGGCCCGCGACCACTACACGGGCGAGCACTCCCAGGCCGTCGTGGAGCTGTCACGGGCGGTGGCCGAGCGCCTTGGGCTCGAAGCGCGGGCGATCGCCGAGGTCGAGCAGGTCGCGCTCCTGCACGACCTGGGCAAGGTCGGCATCCCCGACCCGGTGCTCCAGAAGCCAGGACCGCTGACCGGCGCCGAGTGGGTGCTCATGCGCGAGCATCCGGCCATCGGCGCGCGCATCGTGGCCTCCGTCGACTCGCTGGCCCACCTCGCCCCTGCCGTGCGCGCCGAGCACGAGCGCTTCGACGGCCGCGGCTACCCCGACGGTCTGACCGGCGAGCAGATTCCCATCGCCGCACGGATCACGCTGGCCTGCGATGCCTTCCACGCCATGACCAGCGACCGCCCCTACCGGCGCGCGATGGCGCGCGACGCCGCGCTGGCCGAGCTCACCACGGCGGCCGGCAGCCAGTTCGATCCGGCGGTGGTGGAGGCGTTGCTGGCGGTGCTCGGCCAGTAAGACGCTCGCCGGCGCGCTTCGTCTCGTGGCGCCCGGCCGAGGACGCCGTCGCTCACTGGTCTCGTCGATCCCGGGCCGACGCTCAGCGCGCCGGTGCGCCGGCGGGCACCGACGGTGTGCTCGCCGTGCGGCGCGCGACCTCCTCGCGCACCAGCGGAGCGACCTCGGTGGCGAACAGCTCGATCGAGCGCATGACGTCGTGGTGCGCGACGGCGCCCACGCTCATCTGCCCCAGGTAGCGCTGGTGACCGAAGAGCTCGTGCTGAAAGAGGATCTTCTCGGCGAGCTCCTGCGGACTGCCGACGGCCAGCGCGCCGCGCGGCGAGCGCAAGGCCTCGTACTGCTCGCGGCCCATGGGGGGCCAGCCCCGCTCGCGGCCGATGCGGCGCATCATGGCCACGTAGGAGGGCGCGAAGGCCGCGTTGGCGCCCGCGGCCTCCGCGGCCACGAACGCGTGGGTGTTGACGGCGACGGGCAGCGTGGACGGCTCGTGGCCGGCGCGTGCGGCGGCCTCCCGGTAGAGCTCGACCAGCGGCACGAAGCGCTCGGGCCGGCCGCCGATGATCGCGAGGGCCAGCGGCAGGCCCAGCGTGCCGGCGCGCACCACCGACTGCGGCGAGCCGCCGACGGCGACCCATACCGGGAGCGGGTCCTGCACGGGGCGCGGCCAGACGCCGGCCTCGTACAGGGACGCGCGATGGCGCCCCGACCACGTGACGCGCTCGTGGGCGCGCAGCTCGAGCAGGAGGCCGAGCTTCTCGGCAAACAGCTCGTCGTAGTCGTCGAGGTCGTGACCGAAGAGGGGGAAAGACTCGGTGAACGATCCGCGCCCGGCCATGATCTCCGCGCGACCGCCCGACAGCAGATCGACGGTCGCGAACTCCTGGAAGACGCGCACCGGGTCGGCCGAGCTCAGCACCGTGACCGCGCTGGTCAGGCGCACGCGCTGGGTACGCGCCGCGGCGGCGGCGAGCACGGTGGAGGGTGCGGAGACGGCGAAGTCGGGGCGGTGGTGCTCGCCCACGCCGAACACGTCGAGGCCGAGCTCGTCGGCCAGCTGGACCTCCTCCATGAGATCGCGCAGCCGCTGCTGGGGGCTCATGTTCGAGCCCACATCGGCGAAGGTGACGAGGCCGAGCTCCATGACCCGGCAGGATAGCGGGGCCAGTTGCGCACGCAACTAGGTCTGCAGGCCCGGTTGGCGTCGGCGTCCGGGGGCGGACGCCCTCGACGGGGCGGGCCGCCGGCCGGCGC